>NZ_JACMZT010000002.1:0-280697 GCF_017349615.1 Pseudomonas sp. GW531-T4 | reverse complement strand
TTCTGTAGGAGCGAGCGGGCGGCGATCCGGCTTGCCCGCGATCAGGCTATTTCAGGCTGGCCTGCACAGCCGCCACGCCATCCTTGCCGTCGAAGCTGCTGACCCCGGCCAGCCAGCGTTGCAGGTCCTCGGGGTGCTCGCGCAGCCATTGCCGCGCCACGTCCTGGGGCGTCTTGCGTTCCATGATCGGCACCATCAACTGGCTTTCCTGGGCCGCGCTGAAGGTCAGGTTTTCCAGCAGGCGCTGGACGTTGGGGCAGCGCTCGGCGAAGTCCGGCGCGGTGACGGTGGACACGCTGGCCGCGCCTTCGTTGGGGCCGTAGACGTCTTCGCTGCCGGTCAGGTATTCGATCCGCATATTGATGTTCATCGGGTGCGGGGTCCAGCCGACGAAGACCACGAACTCCTTGCGGTTGATCGCCCGTTGCACTGCCGCGAGCATACCGGCCTCGCCGGACTCCACCAGCTTGAAGCCCTTGAGGCCGAAGCGGTCGCTGTCGATCATCGTCTTGAGGGTGGTGTTGGCGCCGCTGCCGGGCTCGATGCCATAGATCTTGCCGCCCAGTTGCTCCTTGAAGCGGGCGATGTCGGCAAAGGTCTTCAGGCCCGCGGCGGCGACATAGTCCGGCACGGCGAGGGTGGCCTGGGCGTCGGCCAGGCTCGGCTTATCCAGGACCTTGACTTGCCCGGCCTCGAGGAACGGCGCGATGTTCTTGTCCATCGCCGGTTTCCAGTAGCCGAGGAAGATGTCCAGGCGCTTGTCGCGGATGCCGGCGAAGATGATCTGCTGCACCGCGCTGGTCTGTTTGCTGTCGTAGCCCAGGCCGGTCAGCAGCACGTCGGCCATGCCGCTGGTGGCGATGACGTCGGTCCAGTTGACCACGCCCATGCGCACGGTCTTGCAGGAAGCGGGCTCGCTGGCCCAGGCATTGGCGCCGAGCAGCAGGGCGCCGCAGAGAAGCGGGAGACAAGGCTTGAACAGGGTTTTCATCACAGGGTCTCGTCCGGCAGGTCGTTATTGTCAAAGGCGGCGTCTTGTTGCGCCGTGGGGGTCTGTACGAAAAGTGGCTGCGCTCGGCCATGCTGCGTTAAAAACAGGCTCGGAATGCTCATTTAGGCCCCTAAACTCCGCTTCCTCGCCTGTTTTTGCCTTGCCTGGCCATCGCTCGCCGACTTTTCGTAAAGACCCCAGCACCACTTTAGGTAACGCAGACCGTTATGAAAGCGCCCTGAGGCGACCGGCTCTTGCACTGGGGCGACTCAGTTCAGGCCCACAGGCTGGCCCAGGCCGAGGCCAGCAGCAACAGCGCCATGCCCTGGTTGAAACGCTGCATGGCCCGCGGCGAGCGCAGCAGCTGGGCGGAGCCGGCACCGAGCAGCGCCCAGGTGCCGAGGCAGGGCAGGGACACCAGGAAAAACACCAGCGACAGGTACAGCACCCGGCCTTGGTGTTCGCTGCCGTTGCCGGCGAACACGCTGGCCACGACCAGGGCCATCATCCAGGTTTTCGGGTTGACCAGTTGCAGGCTGGCGGCGCCGAGCAGGCCCAGGCGTCGGTGTGGGGTATCGGCCTGTGGGTCGAGGGACGGGGCCGGGGCGCGGAAGATCTGCCAGGCCAGGTAGCTCAGCCAGATCACCCCGGCCCAGCGCATGGCACTCGGCAGCCCGGGCACTTCCATCAGCGTGCGGCCGAGGCCGCTGCCCACCAGCATGACGATGCCGGCGGCGGCCACGCAGGCGCCGAGCACGATCGGCAGCGCGGCCTTGAAGCCGTAGCGGGCGCTGTTGCTCAGCACCAGGATATTGGTCGGCCCCGGGGTGATCGAGGCGACGAAGGCGAACAGCAGGAAGGGCAGCAGGGTGGATAGGGAAGACAACATCGCAGGCAGGCTCCAGTGAAGATCGATGAAGGCGATCTTCGCCGGCGCGGGTTCAGGCGTCTGGAAGGTTTGAGCAGCGCTTGCGGTAGGCCGCCGGGGTCAGGCCGTAGGCGCGGACGAACCAGCGGCCCATATGGCTCTGGTCGGCGAACCCCAGGGCCATGGCCACCTCGGCCGGTTGTGCGCCGCGGGCCAGCAGGCGCCGGGCCTTGGCCAGGCGCAATTGCACCAGGTAGGCGTGGGGCGGCAGGCCATAGGCGGCCTTGAAGGCGCGGGTCAGGCGGAAGCGGTCGACGCCACAGACCGCGCCCAATTCGTCCAGGCTGATGTCCTGCTGGGCATGGGCATGCAGGTAGTCGCGGGCCTTGTGCGCCACCAGCGGCAGGCGCGGGTCCTGGTGGTAGCGCTTGCGCCAGTGCAGGTGGCCGGTGAGCTGGTCGAGCAGTTGGTCCATGGCACTCTGGCGAACGATGCGCAGCTCGCCGTGGTGCAGGCTGTGGAAGGCCGTGCTGGTGGCCTGGGCCAGGCGCTGGTCGCTGGCCAGGGTGCTGGCGAAACTCAGCTGGCTGTCGGCCGGCGCCTCTTCGAACAACGCGCTCAGCTCACGCTCCAGCCACTGCGGGTCGAGGTACAGCATGCGGTAGGTGAAGCCGCCTTCGGTGGGCGCGTCGCCGTCGTGGATTTCCCCGGGTTCGAGCAAAAACACCTTGCCCGGGGTGCTGTGAAAACGCTCGCGCCGACAGTGGAATTGCTGCACGCCTTCTTCGGTCACGCCCACCAGGTAGCTGTCATGCCAGTGGGGGTCGTAGGCATGGCCGGTGAAATGGGCGCGCAGGGTCTCGATGCCGGTGTCGGCGTCCTGGGCCAGATCGATCCAGTTGTGCGCGTTCATGGAATATCCGTGACGAGGGTTGGACCGCCAGTTAGCGCCCGCCGGCCGGGGCAGATCTAGAACATTTGTGCGGCATCAGCCGAACAGCCCGGCGGCGATGTTGATGGAAAACCCGAGAATCGCGGTGTTGAACAGAAAACCGATCAGCGACTGGGCCAGGACGATCTTGCGCAATTCGCGGGTGGCGACGCCGACGTCGGAGGTCTGCACCGCCACGCCGATGGTGAAGGAGAAATACAGGAAGTCCCAGTAATTGGGGGTGGTCAGGCCTTCGGCGAAACGCAGGGCCGGTTCCTTGCCGCCCCAGGTGTAGTAGAGGCGGGCGTAGTGCACGCTGAAGATCACCCCGATCAGCAACCAGGAACCCAGCACCGTGAGGCCGGTAAAGGCGTAATGCAGCAGGCGTCGGCCGGTTTCCAGGTCCTTGCTGCCGGCCAGGGAGAAGGTGATGGCGGCGAGGCTGGCGATGGCCGCGATGCACACCATGAACAGCACCAGCCCGGCGTTTTCGTCCTCGACCTCGGCGATGCGTTTCACGTCGTCGGCCCTGGACCGTGCGGTGAGCCAGCACATCAGCGCCAGGTAGCTCCAGACCCCGGCGTTCCAGCCGATGAGAATCTTGCTGATCAAGGTGTCGGCCGGCACCAGGATGCCCGCGGCCAGGCCGATAAAGGCGCCGATAGTCAGGCGAGGGTGGGTACGTACAAGAAGGGACATGACGGCTCGCTGTGGCGGATTTGCCGCAAACCTTAGCATGCCGGCCCTGTAGCCGCAGGGCCGGCGGCACCCTGCGGTCACATAGGTCTTCTGCTGTAGGAGCGAAGCTTGCTCGCGATAAGTCCTCAACAATAACGCGGTGCGTTGAAGACCCGCCACATGACTATTCGGCAGCTCCTGGCGCCGTGACGCCCGCTTGTTTGTCACTGCGGCGCCTGACCAGCTTCATCACCACCACGAAGAACACCGGCACGAACACCACCGCCAGGGTCGCGGTGATCATGCCGCCGATCACCCCGGTACCGATGGCCTGCTGGCTGGCCGAGCTGGCGCCGCTGGCGATGGCCAGGGGCACCACGCCGAGGATGAACGCCAGCGAGGTCATGACGATCGGCCGCAGGCGCAGGCGCGCGGCCTGCACCGTGGCGTCCACCAGGTCGTGGCCTTCGTCGTACAGGCTCTTGGCGAACTCGATGATCAGGATCGCGTTTTTCGCCGACAGGCCGATGATGGTGATCAGCCCGACCTTGAAGAACACGTCGTTGGGCATGCCGCGCAGGGTCACCGCCAGTACCGCGCCGAGTACGCCCAGGGGCACCACCAGCAGCACCGAGGTGGGAATCGACCAGCTCTCGTACAGCGCCGCCAGGCACAGGAACACGATCAGCAGCGACAGCCCCAGGAGCAGCGGCGCCTGGCTGCCGGACAAGCGTTCCTGCAGCGACAGGCCGGTCCATTCCTGGCCCAGGCCGGCCGGCAGCTGGCTGACCAGGCGCTCGATTTCCGCCATGGCCTCGCCGGTGCTGTGGCCCGCGCTCGGCTCGCCGGAAATGCTGATGGCCGGGTAGCCGTTGTAGCGGGTCAGCTGGGTCGGGCCCTGGGTCCAGCGCGCCTGGGCAAAGGCCGACAGCGGCACCATCTTGCCGAGGTTGTTGCGCACATGGATCTTCAGCAGGTCTTCCACCTGGCTGCGTCGATCGCCCTCGGCCTGGACCACCACCCGCTGCATCCGCCCCTGGTTGGGGAAGTCATTGATGTAGCTGGAACCGACCGCGGTGGACAGCACATTGCCGATGTCGGCAAAGGACACGCCCAGGGCATTGGCCTGCTTGCGGTCGACTTCCAGGTGCACCTGCGGCGCCTCGGCCAGGGCGCTTTCGCGCACGTTGACCAGGATCGGGCTCTTTTCCGCGGCGGCCAGCAATTCGGTGCGGGCCTGCATCAACGCGGCATGGCCGATGCCGCCGCGGTCCTGCAGGCGGAACTCGAAGCCGCTGGAGGTGCCCAGGCCGTCCACCGGCGGTGGCAGCACGGCGTAGGAAACCGCGTCCTTGATTTCACTGAAGGCGGCGTTGGCCCGGTCGGCGATGGATTGCGCCGAATCGTCGCTACCACGCTGTGACCAGTCCTTGAGGGTGGTGAAGGTCAATGCGGCGTTCTGCCCGCTGCCGGAGAAGCTGAAGCCGAGAATCACCGTGCTGTCGCCGACCCCCGGTTCGCTGGCGTTGTGCGCCTCGATCTGCTCCACCACCTGGATCGTGCGGTTCTTGCTCGCGCCCGGTGGCAGCTGGATGTCGGTGATGGTGTAGCCCTGGTCTTCCACCGGCAGGAACGAAGAGGGCAGGCGGCTGAACAGCAGCCCCAGGCCCACCAGCAGCACCCCATACACCAGCAGGTAGCGGCCGCAGCGTTTCAGCGCATAGGCGACCCAGCGCTGGTAGCCGTCGCTGAGGTGTTCGAAGCGCCGGTTGAACCAGCCGAAGAAGCCGCCTTTTTCATGGTGCTCGCCCTTGGCGATCGGCTTGAGCAGGGTGGCGCACAGGGCCGGGGTCAGGGTCAGGGCGAGGAAGGCCGAGAACAGGATCGAGGTGGCCATCGACAGCGAGAACTGCTGGTAGATGACGCCCACCGAACCCGGCATGAAGGCCATCGGCAGGAACACCGCCACCAGCACCAGGGTGATGCCGATGATGGCGCCGGTGATCTGCTGCATCGCCTTGCGCGTCGCCTCCCGGGGCGACAGGCCCTCGCTGACCATGATCCGCTCGACGTTCTCTACGACCACAATGGCGTCGTCCACCAGGATGCCGATGGCCAGGACCATGCCGAACATGGTCAGTACGTTGATCGAGAAACCCAGCGCCAGCATGGTGGCGAAGGTGCCCATCAGCGCCACCGGCACCACCAGGGTCGGGATCAGGGTGTAGCGGATGTTCTGCAGGAACAGGAACATCACCGCGAACACCAGCAGCATGGCTTCGCCCAGGGTGTAGATCACCTTGGTGATCGAGACCTTGACGAAGGGCGAGGTGTCGTAGGGGATCTTGTATTCCACGCCGGCCGGGAAGTAGCGCGACAGCTCGTCCATCTTCGCCCGGATCAGGGTCGCGGTGTTCAGGGCGTTGGCCCCCGGCGACAGCTGCACGCCGACCGCGGTGGAAGGCTTGCCGTTGAGGCGGGTGGAGAACTGGTATTCCTGGCTGCCGACTTCCACCCGGGCGACATCGCCGACGCGCACGGTGGAGCCGTCCGGATTGGCCCGCAGGACGATGTCGGCGAACTCTTCCGGGGTCGACAGCTGGCCCTTGACCAGCACCGTGGCGGTGATTTCCTGGCTCGAGCTGCCCGGCAGGTCGCCGATACTGCCGGCCGAGACCTGGGCGTTCTGCGCGACGATCGCCGCGTTGACGTCGGCCGGGGTCAGGTTGAAGCCGATCAGCTTCTGCGGGTCGATCCACACCCGCATGGCGCGCTCGGCGCCGTACAGCTGGGCCTTGCCGACCCCGTCCAGGCGGCGGATCTCGTTCATCACGTTACGCGCCAGGTAGTCGCTGAGCGCGGTGTCGTCGAGCTTGCCGTCGTTGGAGGTGAGGGTGATCAGCAGCAGGAAGCCGGCCGAGACCTTTTCCACCTGCAAGCCTTGCTGGGTCACCGCTTGCGGCAGACGCGGCTCCACCACCTTGAGGCGGTTCTGCACGTCGACCTGGGCCATTTCCGGGTTGGTGCCCGGCTGGAAGGTGGCGGTGATGGTGGCACTGCCCAGGCTGCTCTGGGACGAGAAGTACAGCAGGTGATCGGCGCCGTTGAGCTCTTCCTCGATCAGGCTGACCACGCTTTCGTCCACGGTCTGCGCCGAGGCGCCCGGGTACACGGCGTAGATCTCGATGCTCGGCGGGGCGACGTCGGGGTACTGCGCCACCGGCAACTGCGGGATGGAGAGGGCGCCGGCCAGCAGGATAAACAGGGCGACCACCCAGGCGAACACCGGACGGTCGATAAAGAATTGCGGCATGAGGGTTCCTACCTACTGTCCAGTGGTCTGGGCAAGGGGAAGAGGGCTGTCGTCGATCTGCACCTTTTCGCCCGGACGGGCGTGCTGCAGGCCCTCGACGACGATACGGTCGCCGGCCTGGAGGCCGTTGCTGACGATCCAGCGGTCCTTTTGCGCGGCGCCCAGTTGCACCGGGCGCTGCACCACCCGCTGCTCGGCATCCACCAGCAGCACCTGGGCGATGCCGGCGCTGTCGCGCTGGATGGCGCGCTGCGGCACGCTGATGCCCTGGCGGTTCACCGCCTGCTCCAGGCGCACGCGAATGAAGCTGCCGGGCAGCAGGTCGAGGTCCGGGTTGGGAAACTCGCTGCGCAGGATGATCTGGCCGGTGCTCGGGTCGACGCTGATGTCGGCGAACAGCAGCTTGCCCGGCAGCGGGTAGAGGCTGCCGTCGTCCTGGATCAGCGTGGCCTTGGCCTGGTCCTGGCCGACCTGCTGCAACTGGCCGGCGCGGAAGGCCCGGCGCAGGTCGTTGAGCTCACGGGTCGACTGGGTGAGGTCGGCGTGGATCGGGTCCAGTTGCTGGATCAGCGCCAGCGGCGTGGTTTCGTTCTGGCCCACCAGCGCGCCCTCGGTGACCAGGGCGCGGCCGACGCGCCCGGAGATCGGCGCGGTGACGGTGGCGTAGCCCAGGTTCAGCCGGGCGCGCTGCACGGCGGCCTGGTTGGCCGCCACCTCGGCGGCGGTCTGGCGCGCGTTGGCCCGGGCGTTGTCGTATTCCTGGGCGCTGATCGCCTTGTCTTCGATCAACTGGGCGTAGCGCTGCTCCTGCAGCCGCGCCTGGAAGGCATTGGCCTCGGCCTTGCGCAGGCTGGCCAGGGCGCTGTCGAGGTCGGCCTTGAACGGTGCCGGGTCAATGCGAAACAGTACGTCGCCCTGCTTGACGTCGGTGCCTTCGCGGAAGGTCCGTTGCAGCACCACGCCGGCCACCCGCGCACGGACCTCGGCGATGCGCGGCGCGGCGATGCGCCCGCTCAGTTCGCTGCTGATCGACAGCGGGCGAGTTTCGATGGTTTCGATCCGGACCTTGGCCAACGGCGCCTGTTCCTCGGCGGTGGAGGCCTTGTCACAAGCGCTCAGCGCGGCTGCCAGCAACAACAGGCAGAACGGCGCAAACAGGTTTTTCGACATGCTGATACCCCAATGATGACTGCGGCATGCTAAGGGCAAGCCGCAAGAACCGCTGTGAAGCTGTGTAGGTGCTGTGTGAAAAAGTGTGAAGCGAATGCTCGGGCGCGCGCGAGGTTGTATATCCTTTGTGCCTCGCTGATCGGGCGACGGCTTTCCAGGGAACACTCCAAGGAACGTTGTCGCTGTGTTTTTCTTCACTCAAAGACGCTCATTCCCATGCCCAACATTCTTCTGGTCGAAGACGACCCCGCGCTCTCTGAACTGATCGCCAGTTACCTGGAGCGCAACGGCTATCAGGTCAATGTCATCAGCCGCGGCGACCAGGTGCGTGAACGGGCGCGGGTCAATCCGCCGGACCTGGTGATTCTCGACCTGATGCTGCCGGGCCTGGACGGCCTGCAGGTCTGCCGCCTGCTGCGGGCCGACTCGGCGTCGCTGCCGATCCTGATGCTGACCGCCCGTGATGATAGCCACGATCAGGTGCTGGGTCTGGAAATGGGCGCCGACGATTATGTGACAAAACCGTGCGAGCCGCGCGTGCTGCTGGCGCGGGTACGTACCCTGTTGCGCCGCAGCAGCCTCGGCGAACCGCAGACCGCCAGCGACCGGATCCTCATGGGCAACCTGTGCATCGACCTGTCGGAGCGCACCGTGAGCTGGCGCGATCAATTGGTGGAACTGTCCAGCGGCGAGTACAACCTGCTGGTGGTGCTGGCCCGGCACGCCGGCGAGGTGCTGAGCCGCGACCAGATCCTGCAACGCCTGCGGGGCATCGAGTTCAACGGCACCGACCGCTCGGTGGACGTGGCGATCTCCAAGCTGCGGCGCAAGTTCGACGACCACGCCGGCGAGGCGCGCAAGATCAAGACCGTATGGGGCAAGGGCTACCTGTTCAGCCGTTCCGAATGGGAATGCTGAGTCGATGCTGAGAATCCTGATTCGCCTGTACCTGGTGACCATCGTCTCGTTCAGCGCGGCGATCTACCTGGTCCCGGAGCTGGTGGTGAAGGTCTTCCACGAGCGTTTCATCACCTACAACCTGGACTATTCCCGGGGCCTGCAAAGCCTGATCGTCAAACAGTTTCGCGGCGTACCCTCAGAGCAGTGGCCGGCCCTGGCCGCGGAAATGGACCAGGAGTTCCAGCCGCTGCACATCGTCCTGACCCGCAACGACGATGCCGATTTCACCCTGTACGAGCGCGAACGCCTGCAACGCGGCGAGAACGTGGTGCGGGTCGGCGACTGGGGCTGGCGCACCCTCGCGGTGGCGCCGCTGGACGAGCAGATGGCGGTGCAGATGGTGGTGCCGCCGGACCCGATCGACGTCAGCCTGCTGTACTGGAGCATCAACGTGCTGATCGGCGCGACCATGCTTGCCTGCCTGTTGCTCTGGCTGCGGCCGCACTGGCGCGACCTGGAACGCCTGAAACACGCCGCCGAGCGCTTCGGCAAGGGCCACTTGAGCGAGCGCACGCAGATCCCCTCGAGCTCCAACATCGGCAGCCTGGCCAATGTCTTCGACACCATGGCCGGCGACATCGAAAACCTGCTGAACCAGCAACGCGACCTGCTCAACGCGGTGTCCCATGAGCTGCGCACGCCCTTGACCCGGCTCGACTTCGGCCTGGCCCTGGCGCTCTCCGACGACCTGCCGGCGACCAGCCGCGAACGCCTGCAAGGGCTGGTGGCGCACATTCGCGAGCTCGACGAACTGGTGCTCGAGCTGCTGTCCTACAGCCGGTTGCAGATCCCGGCGCAGTTGCCGGAGCAGGTCGAGGTGTCGCTGGACGAGTTCATCGACAGCATCCTCGGCAGCGTCGACGACGAGCTGGAATCCCCGGACATCGTCATCGATGTGTTGCTGCTCGGCAGCCTGGAGCGTTTCACCCTCGATCCGCGGCTGACCGCCCGGGCGATCCAGAACCTGCTGCGCAACGCCATGCGTTATTGCGAAAAGCGCATCAAGGTCGGGGTGCAGGTCAGCGACAGCGGCTGTGAAATCTGGGTCGACGACGATGGCATCGGCATTCCCGACGATGAGCGTGAGCGGGTGTTCGAGCCTTTCTACCGCCTGGACCGCAGCCGCGATCGCGCCACCGGCGGCTTCGGCCTCGGCCTGGCGATCAGCCGCCGGGCCCTGGAAGCCCAGGGCGGGACCCTGACCGTCGAGGCCTCGCCGCTGGGCGGCGCGCGTTTCCGTCTGTGGCTGCCGACGCCGGCCTGAGCCATACCGGGCATCCCCAGCGACGGGAAGGCCCGGCAGTCGGCGTTATGGAAGAGGCTGCATCAGCACAGCGCGGTCGGCTGTAGCTCGCTGGCCTTGATCAGGTTCACGCCTGCCGCGCGCATCTGCCGGGTGGCCTTGTCCAGCGAGCCGTCCATGTCGATGGCCCGGCAGGCGTCGACGATCACGAAGGTATTGAAGCCCGCCGCCCGCGCATCCAGCGCCGACCAGGCCACGCAGTAGTCCAGGGCCAGCCCCACCAGATACACCGTGTCGATGCCGCGCTGGCTCAGGTAGCCGGCCAGGCCGGTCGTGGTGCTGCGGTCCGCCTCGACGAAGGCCGAGTAACTGTCGATATCCGGATTGCAACCCTTGCGCAGGATCAGCTGGGCATGGGGCAGGTTGAGTTTCGGGTGCAGTTCGGCGCCACGGCTGGCCTGCACGCAATGGTCCGGCCAGAGCACCTGCGGGCCATAGGGCAGCTGGATGATGTCGTTCGGCGCGTGGCCTTCGTGGCTGGAGGCGAACGAGATATGCCCGGCCGGGTGCCAGTCCTGGGCGATCACCACCTGCTTGAAGTGGCCGCCCAGGCGATTGATCAAGGGCACGATCTGGTCGCCCCCCGGCACCGCCAGCGCGCCGCCGGGGATGAAGTCGTTCTGTACGTCGATGACCAGCAGCGCCTTGCGTGAGCGACGGCTGCTGGAGGTTTTGGTCGTAGGCATGTGCAAGCTCCCTGGGGTTGAACGATCAGTCCATTCTCCGAGAGCATAGCGCGCCCGGTCCATGGCACCGCTCCGCCGGTCAGGGCGTGGGCGCTGCCTGACGTCAGGTCCGGTTGCCAGCCACAATGGCCGCTTCGTCGCGGCCCTGTTGGGCCAGGCGATTGGTGTAGTCGCCGCGCTCGGCGTCCGGCAATCGGGTGGTGCGCTGGCTGACGCAGCGCTGGTTCCTGCTGTCCCAGACCTGGCCGTCCGGGCAATTGGGGGCGGCCGCCAGCACGCTCGCCAGCAGGCTGCCGGCGAGCAGCAGCGGGGCGCCGAAGACGAGGGGAGGGAGGTTCATCGCGCAGTCTCCATTCGGATAGCGGTCCCCCCATTAAAGGTCCATCGTCCTGGCCGCGCCGCCCAAACTGACAGATTTTTCATGCCGTCAGTCGCCTGGGCGGGGCTATGCTGGGCAGCATTGGCCAATGACCTGGAGGCGACCGATGAAAGACCCGCAACCTTCGATCCATCACGCTGCCGCCGACGGCTACAAGGGCGCGGCCGACACCTATGTGCGTGGCCGCCCGGATTACCCGCCGGCGCTGGACCAGTGGCTGCGCGCCCGCCTGGGCTTGCAGGCCGGCCAGGTGGTGGTCGATCTCGGCGCCGGCACCGGCAAGTTCACCGGGCGTCTATTAGCCACCGGGGCGCGGGTGATTGCCGTGGAGCCAGTGGCGCAAATGCTCACCAAACTCGCCGCCAGCCATCCCCGGGCCGAAGCCCTGAGCGGCTCCGCCACTTCTATTCCGCTGGCCGACGAGTCGGTGGACGCGGTGGTCTGCGCCCAGGCCTTCCACTGGTTCGCCAGCCATGAGGCGTTGAACGAAATCGCCCGGGTGCTCAAGCCGGGCGGCTGCCTGGGCCTGGTGTGGAACCTGCGCGATGCACGGGTGCCGTGGGTGCAACGCCTGGACCGGATCGTCAACGCCCTGCAAGGCGATACGCCGCGCTATTACACCGGAGCCTGGCGCCAGGCCTTTCCCCATCCGCTGTTCACGCCCTTGCAGGAGCAGCATTTCAGCAACAGCCACAGCGGCGCGCCGGAGAATGTGATTTTCGACCGGGTGCGCTCCACCAGTTTCATCGCCGCCTTGCCGGATGCGGAGCGGGCGCAGGTCGACCGGCAGATCGCCGCCCTGATCGCCGAGGAGCCGGAGCTGCGAGACAAGTGCGTGGTCAGCGTGCCTTACGAAACCGCGGCGTTCTGGGCCCACAAAATCCCGTGATCGCGCAATCCCATTGCCCGCAACCTTCCTGTAGGAGCGAGCTTGCTCGCGATGAGCGCAAAGCGCTCGCCTTGAAGATCACCCGTTTAACCTGTGAGTACGCGCGGGTCAGGAATTGAGCGCTACGCGCTCTATCGCGAGCAAGCTCGCTCCTACAGGGGGCCGCAGTGTTGCCAGTCCCGGTTTTGGCCGATGCGCTGCCTTACTGCGCGGCACGGGCCCTTGCTATAGTTCGGGCCTCATTTTTTTGCCCGGTAAGGAATGCTGCCCATGTCCGAATATCAAGCCTTTCGCGTCGAACTTGCTGACAACATCGCCCATGTGCAGATCAATCGTCCGGAAAAGATCAACTCGATGAACGCCGCGTTCTGGAGCGAGATCGTCGAGATCTTCCGCTGGATCGACGACACCGACGCGGTCCGCGTGGTGGTGTTGAGCGGCGCCGGCAAGCACTTTTCCTCCGGCATCGACCTGATGATGCTGGCCGGGGTGGCCAACGAACTGGGCAAGGACGTCGGGCGCAACGCGCGCCTGCTGCGGCGCAAGATCCTGCAGCTGCAGGCGTCCTTCAATGCCGTCGACAACTGCCGCAAGCCGGTGCTGGCGGCGATCCAGGGTTACTGCCTGGGCGGCGCCATCGACCTGATCGCCGCTTGCGACATGCGCTACGCCGCCGCGGACGCGCAATTCTCGATCAAGGAAATCGATATCGGCATGGCCGCCGATGTCGGCACTTTGCAACGTTTGCCGCGTATCATCGGTGACGGCATGCTGCGCGAACTGGCTTACACTGGACGCACCTTCGGCGCCGAGGAAGCGCGCAGCATCGGCCTGGTCAATCGCACCTACGCCGACAGCGAAAGCCTGCTCGACGGCGTGATGGGCATCGCCTGGGAAATCGCCAGCAAGTCGCCGATCGCCGTCAGCGGTACCAAGGAAATGATCAGCTACATGCGCGACCACCGCATCGACGACGGCCTGGAATACATCGCTACCTGGAACGCCGCCATGCTGCAATCCACCGACCTGCGCGTGGCCATGGCCGCCCATATGAGCAAACAGAAACCTGAATTTCTGGATTGATTGAACATGACTTCACGCTGGACCACCGCAGTACTGGATATCGATCTTCCCGGCGGCTGGGCCGTGGCCCGCGGCCCGCAGGGCTTTCTGTTCGACGACAACGGCGCGCTGTTCCCCCGCGAATGGCTCAAGCGCCAGGACCTGCCGATCCTCGCCGAGCACGGCATCGGTCACCTGGATGGCGAGCCGGTCTACCTGCTGGAACTCAAGAGCGTTTCCGAGGTGCCGGGATGCAACTGGAAAGGCCTGCGGGCGTTCATGCTCGACGGCGACCACACCCTGTACAAAGTCCTGGGCTATGCCGCGCAGATCGGCACCTGGGCCCGCGAGCATCGCTTCTGCGGCAACTGCGGCCAGCCCATGACCCAGGTGATGCGCGAGCGGGCGATGTACTGCGAGCCCTGCGACCTGCGCAGCTACCCACGGATCTCGCCGAGCATGATCGTGCTGATCACCCGTGGCGACGAGGTGCTGCTGGCCCGTTCGCCGCGCTTTGTCCCCGGGGTCTACAGCACCCTGGCCGGGTTCGCCGAGCCGGGCGAGTCGGCCGAGGACTGCCTGGTGCGCGAGGTGCGCGAGGAGGTGCAGATCGAGGTCAAGAATATCCAGTACATCGGCAGCCAGTGCTGGCCGTTCCCGCATTCGATGATGCTGGGGTTTCATGCCGAGTACGCCGGCGGCGAGATCGTGCCGCAGGAAGACGAGATCGAGGATGCGCAGTGGTTCAACGTGCATGCGTTGCCGCCGCTGCCGGCGTCGCGCTCGATTGCTCGCTACCTGATCGATCTGTATGTGGCTCGGCGCCTGGGGCTGGCGGAGCCTGTATTGCCGGGTTGAGCTCCGGCTGGAAGGAAGCTGGAAGAAAACGGGGCGGGCGAATCCATTGGGTTCGCCCGCTGTCGTTTCAGGAGGTCAGACGGCGCTGAACCAGTGCTGCCAGGCCAGGCGCACGGTCAGGCCCAGGACCACGGTGATGAACACCGGGCGAATGAATTTAGCGCCGCCGCTGATGGCGGTGCGGGCGCCGAAGAAGGCGCCGACCATCAACGACAGGCCCATGCTCAGGCCGATGGCCCAATCCACCTGGCCCGAGAAAATGAAGATCGACAGCGCCGCGGCGTTGCTGACGAAGTTCATGCTGCGCGCCACGCCGCTGGCCTTGACCAGGTCGATGGGGTAGAGCAGCAGGCTGCTGACGGTCCAGAAGGCGCCCGTGCCGGGGCCGGCCACGCCGTCGTAGAAACCGAGGCTGAAGCCCTGGGTCGATTGCCACTTTTTCTTGATCGGCGCCTCGCTGTCCAGCGGCGCTTTTGGCGTGCCGCCGAACAGCAGGTACACGCCACAGGCGAAGACGATCACCGGCAGCATCTTGTTCAGCCATTCGGCCGGCAGGTAATGGGCTACCACCGCGCCGGTCAGCGCGCCCACCAGCGTGCCGACGATGGCGTGGGTCCATTGCCGCGGGTGGAACAGCTTGCGCCGGTAGAAGGTGAAGCTGGCGGTGGCCGAGCCAAAGGTCGAACTCAGTTTGTTGGTGCCCAGCACCAGGTGCGGCGGCAGGCCGGCGGTAAGCAGCGCCGGTGTGGTGAGTAGGCCGCCACCGCCGGCGATGGCATCGATAAAGCCGGCAATGAAGGCAACGAGAGCAAGAATGGCGAGGGTGGTCAAATCTACGCTGAGTTCGAAAGGCATGGGATCGACTTATTTCGGCGGGGCGCAGAAAAGCTGCGCGAAGGGTCGGTATCTTACCCATAACCTTTCACGCCCGCGACCGCCCGATACCGGTAGGAGCGAGGCTTGCCCGCGATGAGGCCCTTATAAACGCCACAATTCTTTAAGGATAGCGGCGCGGCCACTGACGCCATCGCGGGCAATCGAGCGTCGACCGGCCGCTCCTACAGGAGAGCCTGTGAGGCTGCTATTGGCGTTCGGGCCCGTTGCCGATCTGCCACACGAACGGCGGTTCGCTGCCATTGATCGCCCAGTCGCCGACGATGCGCGCCTTGTAGATCACCGGGTTGTGCGACGACACGGTGCGGGCGTTGCGCCAGTGGCGGTCGAGGGCCTTGCCCTGGCGGATGTCCGAAGCGCCGAGGGCATTGAACAGTTCGCTGGTGGCGCGCTGGATCAGCTCGGTGACCACCACCTGGGCCGTGGCCGACTGGATTTCCGCCGCGACATTGGCCGCCCGTTCCGCCTCGTCATTACCGGCAAAACGCGCCAGGTAGGCCTGCTGCGCCGGTTGCGCCGCGCGCACCGCGCTGGCCTCGGCGGCGTACACCAGGGCCGAGATCTCGCCGACCACCTGCTGCACCTGGGCATCCTCGCTGACCCGTGGCGCATTGCCGTGGCTGTAGATGCGCTTGCGGGTGCGCACCTCGTGGGCCACATCGCGCACGGCGGCGCGGCCGATGCCCGCCAGCGTCGCCAGCAGCACCAACTGGTAGAAGGCGGTCTGGTATTTGAAGCGGGTGGCGAAGTCGATGAGGTTCTCGGCTTCCACTTCGGCATCGACAAAATGCGCGGTGCCGCTGCCGGTGGTGCGCTGGCCGAAGCCGTCCCAATCGTCGCTCTGCACGATGCCCGGCTGGCGGGTGCGCACCGCGGCGATCACGTCGCCACCGGTGTCGCTGCGGCGGGCGTAGACATCGATCCAGTCGGAGAAAATGCTCCCGGTGCTGTAGAACTTCTCGCCGTTGAGCCGCCATTTGTCGCCATCCGGCGAGACCCGGGTGATCACGTCGCCGATGGCCACGTTGCCGATCTCGGTCCAGGCGCAGCCGACGATGTCGCCGTCGACGAAACGCTTGAACCACAGGTCCCGCGCCGGCCCCGGGGCGGCGTTGAGCCGGTCCTCGGCAAAGGCGAAGTGCCCGCGCAAGGCTTGCGGCACGTTGGAATCGGCCTCGGCCAGTTCGATCAGCAGTTGGAACAATTGCGGCAGGGAGGCGCCGCCGCCACCGTATTCCACGGGCACCCGCACTGCGCCAAAGCCGGCTTCCTTGAGCCACAGGATCGCTTCGTACGGCAGGCTGCGCGATTGCTCGCGGGCCACCGCGCCGGCGGCGATCCGGCTGAAGATCGGCCGGAAGCGCCCGGCCAGGGCTTCGTAGTCGACGCCTACGGACAATGGGTTGATTACCTGGTGTTCGGTCATGGGCACAGCTCCTTCTCAGCAATAAATTGGCTCGGCAGTGAAAAGCGTGACTTCTGCGGAGCGGATTGCACGGTCCGTGCCGGGAGGCGGGTAGCCGTAATCAGCGGGCCGGGCGCAGGAAGGCTCGCCGGCAACTGTTGCCCAGCCAACAGTGCATCAACAAATCGACCTGTTGATGGAGGAGACGACGGTCTACCTGTAGCCGCTGCCGCAGGCTGCGATCGGCTGCGCAGCAGACGCCGCTTTTGCCGACGCAGGAAGGCCCTTCGGGCCTTTGCGCAGCCTGCGGCAGCGGCTACAGGGCCTCGGGTGTCTGGCGCCTTCTGGCTGGCACGGTTGCTGCTCTATTCCCCGGACACTTCAGTCGCGAGGACAAGCCAATGAGTCAGCAAGCCGTGAAATTTGCCTACTGGGTGCCGAACGTCAGCGGTGGGCTGGTGGTCAGCAAGATCGAGCAGCGCACCCACTGGGGCATCGACTACAACCGCAAGCTGGCGCAGCTGGCCGAGGCCGCCGGGTTCGAATACGCCCTGACCCAGATCCGCTTCACCGCCGGCTATGGCGCCGAGTTCCAGCATGAGTCCGTGGCGTTCAGCCATGCGCTGCTGGCCGCCACCGAGAAGCTCAAGGTGATCGCCGCGATCCTGCCCGGCCCCTGGCAGCCGGCGTTGGCGGCCAAGCAGCTGGCGACCATCGACCAGCTGACCCATGGCCGGATCGCGGTGAACATCGTCAGCGGCTGGTTCAAGGGCGAATTCCAGGCCATCGGCGAACACTGGCTGGAGCACGACGAGCGTTATCGGCGTTCCGAAGAATTCATCCGTTCCCTCAAGGGCATCTGGAGCCAGGACAATTTCAGCTTCCGCGGCGACTTCTATCGCTTCGACAACTACAGCCTCAAGCCCAAGCCGCTAGGCCAGCCGGAAGTGTTCCAGGGCGGCAGCTCCCGGGCCGCGCGGGACATGGCCGCGCGGGTGTCCGACTGGTATTTCACCAACGGCAACACGCCGGAAGGCATCAAGGCCCAGGTCGACGACATTCGCGCCAAGGCCGCGGCGAACCATCATTCGGTGAAAGTCGGGGTCAATGCCTTCGTGATTGCCCGCGACACCGAGGAAGAAGCGCGCGCGGTGCTGGCCGAGATCATCGACCAGGCCGACCCGGAAGCGGTGAATGCCTTTGGCGATGCGGCGAAACAGGCGGGCAAGGCGTCGCCGGAAGGCGAGGGTAACTGGGCCAAGTCCACCTTCGAGGACCTGGTGCAGTACAACGATGGGTTCAAGACCAACCTGATCGGCACGCCACAGCAGATCGCCGAGCGCATCGTCGCCTTGAAGGCGGTGGGCGTGGACCTGGTGCTGGCGGGGTTCCTGCATTTCCAGGAAGAGGTGGAATACTTCGGCAAGCGCGTATTGCCACTGGTGCGCGAGCTGGAAGCCAAGGCGGCGCTGAAGCGCGAGGATGCCGCGGCTTGAGAGGGACAATTGTAGGAGCGAGCTTGCTCGCGATGCCGGCACCGCGGTCTGTCCGACAGACCGCTATCGCGAGCAAGCTCGCTCCTACAAGGGGATTACAAGCCCAGTTCGGACAGCCCCGGATGGTCATCCGGGCGCCGGCCCAGCGGCCAGTGGAACTTGCGCTCGCTTTCCTTGATCGGCATGTCGTTGATGCAGGCGTAGCGGTTGGACATCAGGCCGTGCTCGTCGAACTCCCAGTTCTCGTTGCCGTAGGAGCGGAACCAGTTGCCCGAGTCGTCGTGCCATTCGTAGGCATAACGCACGGCGATGCGGTTGTCGGTAAAGGCCCAGAGTTCCTTGATCAGGCGGTAGTCCAGCTCCTTGGCCCATTTGCGGGTCAAAAAGCCCTTGGCTTCTTCGCGGTTGTGGGCGAACTCGGCGCGGTTACGCCATTGGGTGTCCAGGGTGTAGGCCAGGGACACCCGCTGCGGGTCGCGGGAGTTCCAACCGTCTTCGGCCAGGCGGATCTTTTCAATGGCCGATTCGCGGGTGAAAGGGGGAAGTGGCGGACGAACTTCAGCGTTAGATGACATGTAAAGTCTCCAATGAAAGTTGAGGTTCAGCAGGGTGTCGAACTTGTTTTAAACGATTACAGGTCCAATAACTTTCGCGCCATGCATTGCGCATTATCGGCGGCACTGCGATCACCCATCACAAGTGCAACGGTAATGGCGCCGTCGATCAGGATCAGCAGCTGTCTGGCTTGCTCCTCCGGATCCTCGGTGCCGTGTTTTTCAGCAATGTGTGCCTTGCAGAGCTCGAGCACGTAGTCGAGCAGTTTCTGTTTGTGTTCCCTGGCCACCACCCGTACCGGGTCCTGCGGGTCGCCGGTTTCGCCGCTGGTATTGATGAAGGCGCAGCCGCGAAAGTCCTCGGAGGCGAACCAGTCGCCCAGCACCGTGAACAGGTTGAGCAGGCGCGCGGCCGGCGTCGGGGCCTTGCCCACCTCGCTGGTGAACCAGTGCATCCAGCGCAGGTCGCGGCGTTGCAGGGCGGCCACCACCAGCTCGTCCTTGGTGGTGAAGTAGCGGTAGATGCTCTTTCTGGAGACGCCGGCGGTCTTCACCAGAAGATCCATGCCAGTGGCGGCGATGCCACTTTTGTAGATCAACTTTTCGGTGACATCCAGAATGATGTCGCGTGTGTCGTTGCTAGTGATTTCGTTCATGTGGCGTACAGTAGAACGATCGTTCTCCTTGGTCAATAAGTTATTTTTCCACTCGCGAAATTATTGTCGTCGCTTATCCAGTTGCGAGCGGTTGTGCGGCGGGGACGAGGGACAGGCGACAAATCTTCACAGCGACCCGCAAGACCCGAACCGGCACCTTGGTGTAAGCTCTTGCGCTCTTTTGGATTCGACCTTCTGCGAGCCCTATGCCGTCGCTTTTCAAACGTTCCCTGCTGCCCAAATTGCGCAGCTTCCCGCTGGCTGCCGATGACCTGACCATCCTCAATGGCGCCGCCGAATTCCGCCGTTGCCTGCTGGAGAAAATCGCCCAGGCCACCCGGCGCATCTATATCGTCGCCCTGTACCTGCAACAGGACGAGGCCGGCCAGGAAATTCTCGATGCCTTGCACGCCGCCAAGGCCGCGCGTCCGGAGCTGGACGTGGTGGTCGTGGTCGACTGGCTGCGCGCCCAGCGCGGGCTGATCGGCGCCGGCAAGCAGCCGGGCAACTCGGCCTGGTACCAGGAAATGACCCGTACCCACGCCAGTGAGGTGCCGGTGTACGGCGTGCCGGTACAGACCCGCGAGCTGTTCGGCGTGCTGCACCTGAAGGGTTTCGTGATCGACGATTGCGTGATCTACAGCGGCGCCAGCCTGAACAACGTGTACCTGCACAAGTTCGACAAATACCGCTTCGACCGCTACCACCTGCTGCACAACCGCGAGCTGGCCGACTCCATGCAGCACCTGGTCCAGCATGGCCTGGTGGCGTCGCGGGCGGTGCATCGCCTGGACCTGCCGAACCTGCCGACCACCCGCAGCCTGCGCAACGACATCGGCGACCTGCGCAGCCGCCTCAAGCACGCGGCCTACGACACCAGTGCCGGTGGGGTGCTCAAGGACACACTGTCGGTCAGCCCGCTGCTCGGGGTGGGCAAGAACAACCCGCTGAGCCGGGTCATCTGCGAACTGATCGCCAGCGCCCAGCAGCAACTGACCATCTGCACGCCGTACTTCAACCTGCCGCTGGCGGTGACCCGGGAAATCAACCGCGCCCTGGCGCGCGGGGTGAAGATCGACATCATCGTCGGCGACAAGACCGCCAACGACTTCTACATTCCGCCGAGCGAGCCGTTCAAGGTCATCGCCGCGCTGCCTTATCTGTACGAGATCAGCCTGCGGCGCTTCGCCAAGCGGCATCAGAAGGCCATCGACAGCGGCCGCCTGAACCTGCACCTGTGGCGCGACGGCGACAACACCTACCACCTCAAGGGCATGTGGGTGGACCAGCGCTACACCTTGCTCACCGGCAACAACCTCAACCCGCGGGCCTTCCGCCTTGACCTGGAAAACGCCTTGCTGCTCGACGACCCCAAGGGCGAGTTGCTGGAGCCGCGGCGCCAGGAGCTGGAAACGATCTTCCGCCACACCCAGCGCATCGAGCACTTCCAGCGCCTGGAAACCCTGGTGGACTACCCGGCGGCGGTCGGCAAGTTCCTGCGCCGGGTCAGCCGGGTGCGGATCGAGCGGTTGCTCTACCGCATCCTCTGAGGTCCGCGGCGAACGATCCACGATGGGGTCGTTCTTGCTGGCCCTGAAGCCCCTGCGGGGCTTATCGCAACCTGCGGCAGCGGCTACACGGAGCCAGGCCCCGATCCCTGTAGCCGCTGCCGAGCCCGCGAGGCTGCGACAAGGCCCGCAGGGCCTTCATCGGTCTCGAGATCGCCGCACCCTTCGGGACGTACGCAGCCTGCGGTAGCGGCTACACGAAGCCAGACCCCGATCCCTGTAGCCGCTGCCGAGCCCGCGAGTCTGCGACAAGGCCCGCAGGGCCTTCATCGGTCTCGAGATCGCCGCGCCCCTTCGGGACGTACACAGCCTGCGGCAGCGACCACGTGAAGCCAGACCCCAATCCTGTAGCCGCTGCCGAGCCTGCGAGGCTGCGACAAGGCCCGCAGGGCCTTCATCGGTCTCGAGATCGCCGCGCCTCTTCGGGACGTACGCAACCTGCGGCAGCGGCTACATGAAGCCAGTCTCCGATCCTGTAGCCGCTGCCGAGCCCGCGAGGCTGCGACAAGGCCCGCAGGGCCTTCATCGGTCTTGAGATCGCTGCGCCCCTTCGGGACGTACGCAACCTGCGGCAGCGGCTACAGCGGTATCGGCGCCCGTATCAATTGGGGCTTTTCGCCGCCGGCCAGCTCGCCACCAACAGCAGCAACAGCGTGGCAATCAGGTAGGGCAGGCGCGGTTCGACGGCGTAGATCAGCGAGCCGGCCAACGGGCCGATCACCACGCCGAACCCCTGGGCCGCACCAATCGAACCGGCGGTGGCGCCTTGTTCGGAGGCGTCCACGGCGTTGGCTGCCAGGGCGGAGAAGGACGGGAAGATCGCGCCCATGCCCGCCGCCGAGACAAAAAAGCCCAGCCACAGCCCCCAGGCATTTTCCACCAGCATGCAGCCGGCAAAGCCACTGGCGGCCAGCAGCGCGCCGGCGCGGATCATCCGCAGCGGTGGCCATTCGAGTTTGCGCACCACCAGTTGCGAGCAGATCAGCGCCACGCCGACCATGGCCAGGGCGATGCCGGCGGCCTGGGCGGCGTCGGCGCTGTCCAGGCCCAGGCGGTCGAGGGCGTAGAAGCTCACGGTGATCTGCGCGATGGACACGCAAAGCATGGCGACGAAGGCCACCGCCATCGGCCGGCGCAGCCGCGGATCGCTCAGGCGTACCGAGCGCGGCGCCTGCTTGAGATGCAGTTCCTGGCGCGGCAGCTTGTACAGCAGCACCAGGAACGCCGCCAGCGGCAGCACGGCCATGGCGTACAGCGGCAGGCTCAAGCTGACGCGGGCGAGCAGCGCGGCCACGGCCGGGCCCAACACCAGGCCGACGGCATTGGCGGCGCCCAGGGTGGCCATGGCGCGGGCCCGATGCTCGGGCTCGACGTTGTCGGCGATCAGGGCAAAGCCGCCCACCGGGATGGCCGCGTAGAACACCCCGATCAGGCCGCGCCCGAGCATCAGGCCGATAAAGGCCAGCCACATGCCCGGCAGCAGGTGCAGCGAGACATCGATAAACAGGCACAGCGCCCAGTAGGCGAGGGTGAAGCCAGCGGTGCCGAGCAGCAGCACCCGACGGCGCCCGAAACGGTCGCTGGCCTGGCCCCAGGGCCGCGCCAGGAGCATCCAGATCACCCCGGACACGGTCACCGCCGCGCCGGCCTGCCAGGTGGCCAGGCCGAGCACACGGACGATCGGGCCGATCAGCGAGACGAAGGCCATCATCGACATGGTGCAGGCCATGTAGGCGAGCATCAGCGGCAAGAGTTTGAACGGGGCGGCGGTCTGCGGCGGTTGGGCCGTTGGGGTGGACATGCAAAATCTTCCATGAAAGTCAGGAGTGCGCGGGACGTTATCGCTAAAACGCGCCGCCGCCCAGGGTTATCGGCGCAGGTGAGGGTAGATCAGCAGCCTGGGTGATGGGGCAAGTCATCAGCACGCCGGCGCTTGTCTGTAGGAGCGAAGCTTGCTCGCGATAGCCGCGCAGCGGCGGTTTAAATGTCACCGCGTTGTCCTGGCGGGTTTATCGCGAGCAAGCTTCGCTCCTACGAAAGATCGGGCCGGGTACCCGAAGCTCAGTTCAGTCCCAACTTGCCGCGCAGGGTCGAGAGGTCTTCGGCCAGGGTGTTGACCGGACCCACCAGCGCCTTGCGGTCGCTGTCCTTGACCTTGTCGTAGGTCTCGAAGCCGCCGTCGGCGGTTTTGTACCTGGCCAGGATCTTGTTCACCGTGGCGAAGTTCTTGTCGACCTTGGCGACGAAGGCTGCATCCTGCTGCTCGATCTGCGGACGGAACAGGTCGACGATTTTCTTCGCCCCGTCGATGTTGCCCTGGAAGTCGTAGAGGTCGGTGTGGCTGTAGCGGTCTTCTTCGCCTGAGACCTTGGTCGCAGCCACTTCCTCCAGCAGGGCGGCGGCGCCGCCGACGACTTTCTCCGGCGGGAAGGTCAGGCCGGCGACGCGGGCCTGCAGGTCCTTGACGTCCTTGTTCAGGCGGTCGGCCAGGGCGTCCAGGCCCTGGGTGGAGTTCTGGGCGAACAGCGAATACTCGATGCGGTGGAAGCCGGTGAAGTCCTCGGCCTCGACGCCTTGTTCGTGGTCGTCGACCCGCGAGTCGATGGCCGCATCGAGGTCGCTGAACAGCTCGGCGATCGGCTCGATCGACTCGTAGTACACCCGGGTCGGGGCGTAGAGCTTCCTGGCGGTGGCCAGGTCACCTTTCTTCACCGCGTCGGTGAAGGCCTGGGTGTGGCTGGCCAGCTCGTCGAGCTGCTCGGTGACGTAGATCTTGTAGTCGGAAATCGGCCCCACCAGCTCCAGCGGCGATGTGGCGGCCACAGCCGACAGTGGAACATGGAGCAAGCCAAGGGTCAGCAACACAGCGAGAGGCGACTTTTTCATGGGACGTTTCCGTGGGGGGGGTGAGTGGTGGTCAGGCGCTGGTTTTCGCTTGGGTGGCCTCGAGCAACCCGCGGCCGAGGAAGTCGCGCTCGCCAGTGACGCCGGGCAGGGTGAAGAAATACCCGCCGCCGACTGGCTTGAGGTATTCCTCCAGGGGCTCGCCGTTGAGGCGGGTCTGCACTGAGATGAAGCCTTGCTCCAGGTCGGCCTGGTAACAGATGAACAGCAGGCCCATGTCCAGTTGGCCGTTCTTGTTCACGCCGTTGGAGTAGTTGAACGGCCGGCGCAGGATCAGGTTGCGCTGGGTCTCGGCGGTGCGCGGGTTGGCCAGGCGGATATGGGCGTCGAGCTTGGTCAGCTGGCCATGAGGATCCTTGCGGTAGTCCGGCACCTGGTGTTCCTGCTGGCCGTCCATGGGCGCGCCCGAGGCCTTGACCCGGCCAATGATGCTTTCTTGTTCCTGCAAAGGCGTGCGGTCCCAGCGCTCGACGAAGTTGCGGATGATGCGCACCGCCTGATAGCTGCCGTGGGCGGCCCAGGCCGGTTCGTCGCTGCCGGGCTGGACCCAGACGATCTGCTCCATGGCCTTGCGGTCGTTGGAGTCGGGGTTGGCCGAGCCGTCGCGAAAACCCAGGAAGTTGCGCGCGCTCTGCGCCGGCTCACCAGGATGCGCCGGGGCCTGGGGCGGCACGCTGCCTTCCTGCTTCCAGCGCACCAGCAGCAGGTCCGGGAGGTTTTTCACGATGTCGCGCAGGGCGTGGATATTGGTGTCGGCGGTGTTGGAGCAGAACTGCAGGCTCAGGTCGCCGTGGCAGCAGTCGGGTTCCAGCGCATCGTTGGGGAAACCGACCATGCGTATCAGGCGCTTGGGTTTGGCCGCGGCCAGGCCGAAGCGTTCGTCGAACAGAGAGGCGCCCACCGAGACGGTGATGGTCAGGTTGTCCGGGGTCACCACCGGGCCGAGGATGCCCGAGTCCAGCGGCGGCAGTTTCGGGTCGACCTGGGGGACCGGGCCGCCGGTCATGAGGAATTTGATGCGCTGGTCGAGGGTGCGCAGCAGTCGCTCCAGGTCTTCGCGATCGCTGGCCAGCACGTCGAACGACACCAGCATGCCGGCCGCCGGGCGCGGGGTGACGATGCCGCTTTGATGCTGGCCGTGGAAATCGTGGCGGTCCTGGGTCTTGTCGCTGCTCGGGGCTTCTGTGACCTGGGCGGTGGTTTTCCCGGTCTGGGCTGCCATTGCCGGGCAGCTCAGGCTGCTGCCGGCCAGGGCGACACCGGCGGCGCCCATGCCCAGCAGCACGCGGCGGCGTTGGGCGGAGAAAGCTGGATTGGATGGATCTGAGTCGTTCATCGGGCGGGCGTCTTCTGCTTACAGGCCTGAGAGGTCAAGGGCGGGATCGATTCCATCGAGTGCATCGGCCAGAACCTTGGCCTGGTCGGCGATCCGCTTGCGCTGATCGGCGCCGACACTGTCGTAGGAGGCATAGCCCTCGGCGCTGCGCAAAGCGCCGTACTGGCTGTCGAGGGCGCCGAGGGCGCTGTCGATCTGCGCCAGCAGCGGGGCGGCGGGCTTGGCCAGCAAGGGGCGCAGCAGGTCGACGACCTTGCGGGTGGTCTCCAGGTTGGCGGCAAAGCCGTTGAGGTCGCTGTGGCTGTAGCGTTCTTCTTCGCCGCTGCTGGCGCGCACCTCGGCGATGCTGCGCTGGGCGCGCGCGACCAGGCTGACCAGTTGCTCCGGTGGCAGCGACTGGGCCAGCAGTTGTTGCTTGAGTGTGGTGACATCGCTGAGCAGGCGCTGGGCGATCGGCGCCAGGCCGCTGAGGTCGCGTTGCTGGAACAGCGCGTATTCGAGGCGGTGGAAGCCGACGAAGCCGGGGTCCTGCTCGCGTTTTTCGAAGTAGTCGGCGCGCGCGTTGATGCTGTTGTCCAGCTCGCCCAGGCGCTGGGCGGCCGGGGCTAGGCGCTGGTAGGCCGCGCGCGCCGGCAGGTACAAGGCCTGGGCCTGGGCCAGGTCGCCGGCCTGGATGGCTTGCTCCAGGGCGCTCACGGCCTTGATCAGGGTTGTGCCCTGGCTGCTCAGGTAGACCCGGAATTCCGACAGCGGGCCGATAAAGGCGACCATCGACGGCCGGGCCTTGGCCTGGGCGTCGGATTCGGTGGTCGGGGTCACATGCAGGGTGCCGCGCGGGTTGCTCAGCAGGCCGCAGGTGATGGCGTAGTCGCCGGGTTGCAGCCTGGCGTTGATCACCTGGCTGAGGCCCGGCGCGATGTTTTCCCGTTCTTCGACCACCAGTACGCCGTCGAGGATTTCCCACTCCACGGCGCGGTCCGAACGGTTGACGATACGGAAGCTCGCCAGCCCGGCCGGCACGCTCAGGGCGTTCGGCTCGCAGCTGTGGGGGTGGATGGTCACGGTGATTTCGTCCTTGTGCGCCTGGCGCTTGCTGGCGGCCAGCTGCGAGGCGTAATAGAACAGCCCGCCGGCGGCGATCATCACCATCACGGAACCCGCGAGCGCCCAGCGCAGGGCGCTCGGTGCCGGGGGCTGTGGGGAGGCTTGCTGGGTCATGGAAAGGCCTTAGTGGCTGGAAACGGAAGACGATGGGCTGGCGACGGGTGCCGCGCCGGGCAGGAAAAACAGCGCCAGGGTCACCAGCAGGTAGAGCAGGTAGGCGCCCAGGGTGCTGACGGTCGGGGTGTCCTGGTAACCGAACATGCCGGCCAGCACCGAGCCCAGCGGGCCGTCCATCGGCAGGCTGGCGCTGAAGTCGAACAGCACGCTCTGCAGGTGGTTCCAGACCCCGGCTTCATGCAGGGCCTGCACCGAGTTGGCGAGGATGCCGGCGGCCACCACCAGGATGAACAGGCCGGTCCAGCGGAAGAACGCGCCGAGGTTCAGGCGCATGCTGCCGGTGTAGATCAGCACGCCTGCGACGATCGCCAGCGCCAGGCCGAGCAGGGCGCCGATCGGTGCCGCCGGGCCTTGGCTCTGCTGGAACACGGCGAGGAGGAAGAACACGGTTTCCAGGCCTTCGCGGGCCACGGCGAAGAACACCATGGCGATCAGCGCCGTGACCTGGTGCCGGGAGCCGGTCAGCGCCTGGTCCAGCGAGGCTTGCAGGGAGTGTTTGATCGAACGCGCGACCTTGCGCATCCAGAACACCATGGAACTGAGGATGCCCACGGCCACCAGGCCGACGATGCCTTCGAAGAGTTCCTGCTGCTTTTGCGGAAACTCGGCGCTCATCAGCTCCAGGCCGCCGCCCACCAGCAGGGCCAGGGCCGCGGCGAGAAACACGCCGATCCACACGGCCGGCATCCACTGGCCGCGCCCGGTCTGTTGCAGGTAACTGGCGATGATGCCAACGATGAGCGCGGCTTCGATCCCTTCGCGCAGCATGATCAGAAATGGAACGAGCATTCAGCACCGGCGGGCAGATAGATAGGGAGCTAAGTTGTAACATGTTGATACGTATTCGCAAATGACTATGGTTGCTATTTGCTGAACGTCAGCTGAACGGAGCGCGTTTGCCAAGTCGGCCTCTGGTCTTTGAGGGTGAGGCTTTTTGTAGGAGCGAGCTTGCTCGCGATAGCGCCAGATCAGATGCCCGCGGTGCTAACTGGATTGATCGCGAGCAAGCTCGCTCCTACAGGGGGCGGGGAGGTCAGGCCAGGTTCTGTTCGGTCAGGCGCTGCACGGCCAGGCGCCGGTAGTGGGAAGGGGTCATGCCCTTGAGTTGCTGGAAGCGCCGGTTGAAGTTGGAGATGTTGTTGAAGCCGGACTCGAAGCACACGTCGGTCACCGGCTTGTCGCCGTCGGCCAGCAGTTCACAGGATTTGCTGATGCGCAGGCGGTTGACGAACTCGACGAAGCAGCGGCCGGTGGCCTGCTTGAACACCCGGGAGAAGTAGGTGGGTTTCATGCCCAGGTAGTCGGCGACTTCTTCCAGCGGCAGCTCGCGGGCGTAGTGGGCGAAGATGTAGTCCACCGCGCGGTTGGTGCGGTCGACGTTGTGCTCGTCGGCCAGTTGCACGTTGGTGGCGCCGGACAGCAACTGGTAGTCGTCACAGGCCGCCAGCAGTTCCAGCAGGATGAAAAAGTGCCCGAGGCGAGTGATGCCGCTGGAGTCGGCGATGCGCTGCATCAGGTCCATGGCCTGGGCGATGGTGCGCTTGCAGCGGAACTCGATGCCGCACTGCGCGCGCTCCAGCAGCGGGGTCAGGCTCTTGAGTTCGGCGAACACCTGATAGCCGCTTTCGAACAGCTCGTCGGTGAAGTTCACCAGCATGTCGCGCTTGGGCACCACTTCGTCCTCGGCCACCTGGCTGATCCAGTTGTGGGGCAGGTTGGGGCCGGTGAGGAACAGCGATTCGGGGTAGAAGTTGCCGATGTAGTCGCCGATGAATACCTTGCCGGAGCTGGCGACGATCAGGTGCAGCTCGTACTCCTTGTGGAAATGCCAGCGCACCAGGGGGCAGGGGAAGCCGTGCTGGCGATAGATGATCGACAGACCGTTGTGGTCGTCCATCAATTCGTAGGAAGGGTCGGTGACTCTCGCTGATCGGCTCATGGCGCTGCGCTTTCTTATCGTTGTTGCGCCAGATCATGCCTCCATCGGATATCCAGCACCAGTGCTGGCCAGGAGATCCCTGCAGGCGCTCGGGCGCGGCGTTCTCAAGATCGCTGAGGGCCTGCGGCCCTATCGCAGCCTCGCTGGTGCCCGGCAGCGGCTACAGGGTTTGTGCCGGCTGACAGATCGAGGCACGGCTCGGTTTCTGTAGCCGCTGCCGAAGGCTGCGATCGCCCCGAAGGGGCGCGCTCTTGACGCCTGCGGCAGCGGCTACAGGAGCCTCAGGCCAGGCGGTTTTTCGCCTCGATCCACTGCGCCATGTACTGGGTGCTCTTGTGGTGATGGTGACGCAGCATGCCACCGGTGAAGTTGTCGCGGCGCAGTTGCGCCAGGTTCGCCCGGCAGTGCTGCAGGCGCTCGATCAGGGCCGGGCCGTGGACCTGTTGCCGATAGCGCGCAAGCAACAGCTGGCGACCCTGTTCCTGGGCCGCGCTCCACAATGCCTGGTCCTGATACAGGCGCACCGCCGCCGCGGCGATGGCGCTGGCCGACTCGGCCACCGCTCCCGGCCAGGGCGCGTCGCCGTGCATGGCTTCGGCGCCGACCGGGGTGGTGACACTCGGCGTACCACAGAGCATGGCGTCCAGCAGCTTGCCCTTGATGCCCGCGCCGAAACGCAGCGGCGCCAGGCAGATCCGCGCGGCGGACATGACCTCCAAGGCATCCTCGGCCCAGTTCATCACCTGGAAACCCTGGGCCGGATTGTGCAGGGCCGCGGCCTTGGGCGGGGTGTAGGCGCCATAGATATGCAGTTGCGCGCCCGGCAGTTGCTGGCGGATCAGCGGCCAGACGGCGTTTTTCATCCACAGCACCGCATCCCAGTTCGGCGCGTGGCGGAAGTTGCCGATGCTCAGGAAGTGCGCCCGTTCGGCGAAGGGCACATAGCTGTGCGGCATCTGCTCGGGCATCAGTGGGCACCAGTGCAGCAGGGCCGGCGGCAGGCCGAATTGCTTGACCAGCAGATCGATTTCGAACTCGGAGATCATCAGGCTCAGGTCGCAGCGGTACAGCGCGGCGATCTCGCGCCGGGCCTGGTCGGTCTCGGCCATGCCGGCGAACTCCTGCTCGGCGACGGGGGCGAACAGGGCGCTGAAGTCATCGTTGTCGTCGCAGGCGCCCAGGCGCTCCTTGAGGCGTTGATGGCGGGCGTGACGCAGGCTCTGCAGGTCGGAAGTCTCCAGCACGCGCAGGGCGCCGGGGCACTGCTGCTCGACGCGCCAGCCGAACTGTTCCTCCATCATGAACTGGTCGAACAGCACGATATCCGGCGCCAGTTCGGCGATGAAGCGGTCGAAACTGCTGTTGTTCAGTTCGATCGGGCACTCGCGGATGCCCAGGGCGCTGAGGTCTTCCTTGTGCTCGCCAGGGTTGGCCGGGCTGCTGAAGGTGATGTCCCAGCCTTGCCCGAGCAGGACCTGGAGGATCTGCATCAGGTGCCCGCTGGCCGCCGAGGAGCGGGGTTCGGGCCAGACGTAACCAATGACCAGGACTTTGGTGGCGGCGGTCGGACTCATGGGTGGGTATTCCTGAAAAAAGCGGGGGTGTTTGCGGGGGCGCCATTAAACCACAGGAGGGCGCTGGCGCGGCCGTCCCTGCGCCCATGGCCCAGGCGCTGGTCGGCTCGGAGCGGGTTACCGGGGGTTCAGCCGAGGATGGCGCGGACCTTGTCGCGCAACTGGTCGATGGAGAAGGGCTTGCCGATCACCGTCATGCCGGCGGGCACCTCGATGTTTTCCGCGTAGCCGCTGGCGAACAGCACCGGCAGCTCCGGGCGCAAGGTGCGGGCATGGGCCGCCAGTTCCTTGCCGTCCATGCCGGGCAGGCCGACGTCGGTCATCATCAGGTCGATTTGCAGCGTGCTGTCCTGCAACCGGGTCAGGGCTTCTTCGCTGCCCGAGGCTTCCAGCACCTTGAATTCCAGCTCCTCCAGCACATCGACAATCAGCATGCGCACGATGGCGTCGTCTTCGACGACCAGGATGGTGGAATCGGTGGGGGACATGGCAAGGCTCTCGAAAAAATGGAAAAAAAGGACGGCGGCGGAAAAAGGTGCTTGTCTCTTGCATCAGTAAATGACGCGCAATGACAAGTTCCCGAAGCTGTACAAAAAAGTAATTCTGTACAAGCTGTGCCAGAATAACCTGTCTGATCGAGGGCGGGCAGTGCAGGATGAAAAATTGCCACCGAGCTTGTCGGAAGAATAGATGCGCTGCCCCCCTTTGGGGCAAACTCCATGGATTTTGACACTTCACCAAGGCCTTTCAATGAGCTCCCCGTCTTCGGTTGATGAACAGAGTTTTCGCAAGCTGCTAAGCCGCAACATCGCGCTTCCCCTGGGGGTGGGCGTGCTCAGCGCGGTGGTCTTCGTGTCCCTGATCAGCTATCTGCTCTCGGCGATCCAGTGGGTCCAGCACAGCGACCGGGTGATCAACAGCATCAACCAGGCCGCCAAGCTGACGGTCGACCTGGAAACCGGCATGCGCGGCTTCCTGATCACCGGCGACGAGCATTTCCTCGACCCGTATGAAGTGGCCAAGCCGCAGATCTTCAGCGAGCTGCGCGAGTTGCGGGGGCTGGTGGCGGACAATCCGCAGCAGGTCGATCGCTTCAAGCGCCTGGAAGCCTTGCAGGAAGAGTGGGGCCTGCACGCGAAAAGCATGATCGAGATGCGTCGCCAGGAGGGCGATTATCGCCGCTCGGTGCAGTCCGGCCGGGGCAAGCGCCTGACCGACCAGATGCGCAAGGAATACGACGAAGCAGTGGCGATGGAGCAGCAGCTGCGGGTCGATCGCAACGAGAACGTCACCCGTACCACGGTCCTCAGCGTGGTCCTGTACCTGCTGTTCGTGGTGGTTATCAGTGGCCTGCTGGCCTTTATCGGTCGCCGCGACCTGCTCAACCTGTCGAAGAGCTACAGCGCCAACCTAGCCGCCCAGCAGAAAAGCGCCCAGAGCCTGGCGCAACAGGCCTGGCTGCGCAGTGGCCAGACCGAACTGGCCGAGCAGTTGCTCGGGCAACTGACGCTGAACCTGCTGGGGCGCAATATCCTGCAGTTCTGCGCGCAATACCTGGGCAGCGCCGTGGCGGCGCTGTACGTGCGTGAAGAGCACGGTGGCCTCAAGCGCGTGGCCGCCTATGGCTTCTCCCGCGAGCAGGAAGAACGCGAACAGTCGATTTTCATCGGTGAAGGCATGGTCGGGCAGGCGGCCCAGCAGGATCGGCTGATCCGCCTGGACGAGGTGCCCGTCGATTATTTCAAGGTCAGCTCCGGCCTGGGCGATGGCGTGCCGCGCAGCGTGCTGGTGGTGCCGACCAGCGACGACGACCGGGTCAACGGGGTGATCGAACTGGGCTTCCTGCGCGCCCTCAGCGAGCGCGATGTCGAGTTCCTGGAGCTGATCGCCGGCAATATCGGCACCGCCATCGAAGCCGCGCGTTATCGCCAGCGCCTGCAGGAAGTGCTGGCCGAGACCCAGCAACTCAACGAAGAGCTGCAGGTGCAGCAGGAAGAACTGAAGACCGCCAACGAAGAGCTCGAGGAACAGTCGCGGGTGCTCAAGGAATCCCAGGTGCACCTGGAAGCCCAGCAGGTGGAGCTGGAACAGACCAACGAGCAACTGGCCGAGCAGGCCCAGGCGCTGGCGCAGCAGCGCGACGCCATGGACCGCAAGAACGGCGAGCTGAACCAGGCCCAGGTGCAGTTGCAAGAACGCGCCGAGGAGCTGCAGCGGTCGAGCAAGTACAAGTCGGAATTCCTCGCCAATATGTCCCACGAGCTGCGCACGCCGCTGAACAGCTCGCTGATCCTGGCCAAGCTGCTGGCGGAAAACCCCCAGGAAAACCTCAGCGCCGAACAGGTGCAGTTCGCCGAGTCGATTTATTCGGCGGGCAACGATCTGCTCAACCTGATCAACGACATTCTCGACATTTCCAAGGTAGAAGCCGGCAAGCTCGAAGTGCGTCCGGAAAACACCAGCGTCGCGCGCCTGGTCGAAGGTTTGCGCGGGCTGTTCCAGCCGTTGACGGCGGACAAGGGCCTGGAATTTCGTGTCGAGTTGCAGCCCGGTACGCCGCAGATGCTGTTCACCGACCGCCAGCGGGTCGAGCAGATTCTCAAGAACCTGCTGTCCAACGCCGTGAAGTTCACCGAGAAGGGCCAGGTCAGCCTGAGCGTGTCGCAGCAGCCCGAGGCGGGCATTGCCTTTATCGTGCGCGACTCGGGCATCGGCATCGCCCCGGAGCAGCAGGAAAGCATCTTCGAAGCCTTCCGCCAGGCCGACGGCACCACCAACCGCCGTTACGGCGGCACGGGCCTGGGGTTGTCGATTTCCCGTGACCTGGCGGCGCTGCTCGGCGGTTCGATCACGGTCGCCAGCGAGCCGGGGCAGGGCAGTGTCTTCACCCTGGTGCTGCCGGAGCAGTACGTCGAGCGTGCGGCAGAGCAACAGGGCGAACTCAAGCCAGTCGCTGCGCCGCTGACCCAGGCGCCGAGCCAACCGGCTCCGGCGCCGGCCCCCCTGGTGCCTGAGCTGGAGATTCCGCGTTTCGCCGACGATCGCGACAAGGCGCCGTTCGCCACCCGCTGCATCCTGGTGGTGGAGGACGAGCCGAACTTTGCCCACATCCTGTATGACCTGGCCCACGAGCTGGGTTACCAGTGCCTGGTGGCCCACGGCGCCGACGAGGGCTACAGCCTGGCCGAGCAGTTCGTGCCGGACGCGATCCTGCTGGACATGCGCCTGCCGGATCATTCCGGCCTGACGGTGTTGCAGCGCCTCAAGGCGCACGCCAGCACCCGGCACATCCCGGTGCATGTGATTTCCGTGGAAGACCGGGTCGAGGCCGCCATGCACATGGGCGCCATCGGCTATGCGGTCAAGCCCACCACCCGCGAAGAACTCAAGGACGTGTTCGCCCGCCTGGAAGCCAAGCTCACCCAGAAGGTCAAGCGCGTGCTGCTGGTGGAGGACGACGACCTGCAGCGCGACAGCATCGCCCGGCTGATCGGCGACGACGACATCGAGATCACCGCCGTCGGCCTGGCCCAGGAGGCCCTGGAGCTGCTGCGCGACAACCTCTACGACTGCATGGTCATCGACCTGAAGCTGCCGGACATGCTCGGCAACGACCTGCTCAAGCGCATGTCCACCGAGGACATCTGCTCCTTCCCGCCGGTGATCGTCTACACCGGGCGCAACCTGACCCGCGACGAAGAGGCGGAGCTGCGCAAGTATTCGCGCTCGATCATCATCAAGGGCGCGCGCTCGCCCGAGCGCCTGCTGGACGAAGTGACGCTGTTCCTGCACAAGGTCGAGTCCCAGCTGTCCCATGAGCGGCAGAAGATGCTCAAGGCCGCCCGCAGCCGCGACAAGGTCTTCGAGGGGCGCAAGGTCCTGCTGGTGGACGACGATGTGCGCAATATCTTCGCCCTCACCAGCGCCCTGGAGCAGAAGGGCGCGATCGTGGTCATCGGCCGCAATGGCCGTGAGGCGATCGCCAAGCTCGATGAAGTCGAGGATATCGACCTGGTGCTGATGGACGTGATGATGCCCGAGATGGACGGTTACGAAGCCACCCTGGAAATCCGCAAGCAGCCGCGCTGGCGCAAGCTGCCGATCATCGCGGTGACCGCCAAGGCCATGAAGGACGATCAGGAGCGTTGCCTGCAGGCCGGCGCCAACGATTACCTGGCCAAGCCGATCGACCTCGACCGGCTGTTTTCCCTTATTCGAGTCTGGTTACCCAAGATGGAAAGAATCTAGTGGAGCGCAATACCGAGATCGAACTGCGCCTGTTGATCGAAGCTATCTACCTCAAGTACAGCTACGACTTCCGCGATTACTCCGGCGCCTCGATCAAGCGCCGGATCAACCATGCGCTGCGCCAGTTCGAATGCAAGACCATTTCCGCCCTGCAGGAGCGGGTGCTGCATGATCCGGGCGCATTCATGCAACTGCTGCAGTTCCTGACGATCCCGGTCAGCGAGATGTTCCGCGACCCGTCGCACTTCCTGGCGATCCGCCAGGAAGTGGTGCCGCTGCTCAAGACCTATCCCTCGATCAAGATCTGGATCGCTGGCTGCAGCACGGGCGAGGAGGTCTATTCGATGGCCATCCTGTTGCGCGAGGAAGGGTTGCTCGAGCGCACCATCATCTACGCCACCGACATCAATCCCAGCTCCCTGGAGAAGGCCAAGCAAGGCATCTTTTCCCTGGAGAACATTCGCGCCTACACCCAGAACTACCAGCAGGCCGGCGGTTTGCGCTCCTTTGCCGACTACTACACGGCGGCCTACGACTACGCGATCTTCGACAAGACCCTGCGCGAGAACGTGACCTTCGCCGACCACAGCCTGGCGACCGACAGCGTGTTCTCCGAAACCCAGCTGATTTCCTGTCGCAACGTGCTGATCTATTTCAACAAGAAGTTGCAGGACCGCGCCTTCGGTCTGTTCCACGAGTCGCTCTGCCACCGGGGCTTCCTGGTGCTGGGCAGCAAGGAAACCCTGGACTTCTCGGCCTATGCCCAGCACTTCGAGCCGCTGGTCAAGCAAGAACGGGTCTACCGCAAATCATGAACGACGACGTCATCAGGCAATCCGCCTTGCCGCGGGTCGAGGCCATCGTGATAGGCGCGTCGGCCGGCGGCGTCGAGGCGCTGCTGAAAATCTTCAGCGCGTTCCCCGAGGGTTTCAGCCTGCCGATAGTGGTAGTGCTGCACCTGCCCGAAGAGCATCGCAGCCAGTTGGCCGAGCTGTTCGCCCTGCGCCTGGCGCTGCCGGTGAAAGAGGCCCGCGACAAGGAGAGCATCGAGCGCGGCACCCTGTATTTCGCCGCGCCCGGTTATCACTTGTCGGTGGAGCAGGACCGCAGCCTGTCCCTGAGCCAGGAGGAGCGCGTGCATCATTCGCGTCCCTCGATCGATTACCTGTTCGACTCCGCCGCCGATGCCTATGGCCCGCGCCTGGCCGCGGTGCTGCTGACCGGGGCCAACCAGGACGGCGCCCATGGCCTGGCCCAGGTCAAGCGACGCGGCGGCCTGAGCATTGTCCAGGACCCGGCCGAGGCCCAGGTGGCGACCATGCCCGAGGCGGCCATCGCGCTGCACCGACCGGATTACATTCTCCCTTTGCACGGCATCAGCCGTCTGCTTGTCGAGCTGGAACGAATCGCATGTTAAGTAATATCCAAGCCAAGCTGCTGATCGTCGACGATCTGCCAGAGAACCTGCTGGCCCTCGAAGCGCTGATCAAGCGCGAGGATCGCCAGGTGTACAAGGCGCTGTCAGCGGACGAGGCGTTGTCGCTGTTGCTCGAGCATGAGTTCGCCATGGCCATCCTCGATGTGCAGATGCCCGGCATGAACGGCTTCGAGCTGGCCGAGCTGATGCGCGGCACCGAGAAGACCAAGAACATCCCCATCGTGTTCGTCAGCGCCGCCGGGCGCGAGCTCGACTATGCCTTCAAGGGCTATGAGAGCGGCGCGGTGGACTTCCTGCACAAGCCGCTGGATATCCATGCGGTGAAGAGCAAGGTCAATGTGTTCGTCGACCTGTACCGGCAGAGCAAGGCCATGAAGCAGCAGGTCGAAGCCCTGGAGCAGAGCCGGCGCGAGCAGGGGGCGCTGCTCAAGCAGTTGCAGGCGACCCAGAACGAACTGGAGCAGGCGGTGCGCATGCGTGACGACTTCATGTCGATCGTCGCCCACGAGGTGCGCACGCCGTTGAACGGCCTGATCCTGGAGACCCAGCTGCGCAAGATGCACTTGGCCCGCGACAATGCTTCCGCGTTCACCCTGGACAAGATGCAGGCCATGGTCGAGCGCGACGAGCGCCAGATCAAAAGCCTGATCCGCCTGATCGAAGACATGCTGGACATCTCGCGGATCCGGACCGGCAAGCTATCGATCCGCCCGAGCCAGGTCGACCTGGTACAGCTGGTGCGTGGCCTGCTGGAGAATTTCGCGCCCCAGGTCGAGGCCGCCGAATCCTCGATCGCCCTGAGCGCCGAAGGCTCGGTGCTCGGCCAGTGGGACGAGTTCCGTATCGAACAGGTGATCTCCAACCTGCTGACCAATGCCTTGCGGTATGGCGCCAAGAGCCCGATCGAAGTGCGGGTCTACAGCGCGGACGGGCAGGCGCGGGTCGAAGTGCGCGATCACGGGATCGGCATCAGCGAGGAAAACCAGGCGCGTATCTTCCAGCAGTTCGAGCGCGTCTCTGTCAATCATGCGGTGGCCGGGCTCGGGCTGGGGTTGTTCATTTCCGAGCAGATCGTCACCGCCCATGGCGGCACCATTGAAGTCGACAGCAGGATCGGCGAAGGTGCGCTGTTTCGCGTTTGTCTGCCGCTGTAGGAAAACACCGGCGCCCACGCAACCTTCTGGATGACCGGATGGTCGTATCAGCAGCTATTGACCGAACAAAGGCTTCTCATGAGTGAAGATGCACAAGACGTCGTACTGATCGTCGAAGATGAACCGGTGATTCTGATGTTGCTCGCCGACTACCTGTCGGGCCTGGGCTACCGGGTGTTGCAGGCGGAGAACGGCGAGCAGGCATTCGAGATCCTCGCCAGCAAACCGCACCTGGATGTAATGATCACCGACTACCGGCTGCCGGGCGGGATTACCGGGGTGATGATCGCCGAACCCGCGGTGAAGCTGCGTCCGGACCTCAAGGTGATTTTCATCAGCGGCTATCCCACCGAGATTCTCGAATCCGGCAGCCCGATCGCCAGAAGCGCGCCGATCCTGGCCAAGCCCTTCGACCTCAACAGCCTGCAAGAGCAGATCCAGCGCCTGCTGGCGTGACACCCCCGAGCCCTGTAGCCCTGTAGCCGCTGCCGAGCCCGCGAGGCTGCGATCGGTTGCGTAGCAACCGCAAGACCGGGCTCCACGATGGATCAGGTAAATCTTGCGCCTGCTACGCAGGCGATCGCAGCCTGCGGCAGCGGCTACAGGGGCGGGTGCGACATTGAAATATCGTCCGGCGGCGCGGGTTTACAGGCCTTGCTGCAAGGCCGGATCGTCGGGGTTCTGTTGTTCCAGCTGGGCCAGGAGGATCTGCACGTTCTGCAGCTGGCCGCTTTCCTTCCAGTATTTGATCAGCAGCACCCGCGCCTTGCGGTTGGCGGGTTGGCGCTGGACGATTTCCTCGAGCTGTTTCTGCGCCGCTTCCAGCTCCTCTTCGCTGTGCAGGGTGGTGGCCAGGTCGTAGCGGTAGTCGGCGTTGTTCGGCTCCAGCTCCACGGCGCGGGACAGGCCGAGCAGGGCGAACTCGCTCTGGTCGTGGTGCAGCAGCCACATGCCCAGGGCGTGTTGCAGGTAGGCGGAATCCTGTTGTGCCTGCAGTTGTTTGGCCAGCAGCTTGCGGGCATCTTCGCTGCGGCCCTGGCGGTCCAGCACCTCCAGTTGCAGGATCACCGCTTGCAGGTTGTCCGGTTGCAGGCTCAAGGCGTGCTCCAGCGTCTGCTGGGCCTGGTCCAGGTTGGCGTTGTGCAGGTACAGGCGCGCCAGCTGGTATTGCGCCTCGACATTCTCCGGCTGGGCCTTGAGCACCTGGGTGTACTCATCGATCACTTGCTGCAGCGGCCCGAAATACAGGCCTTGTTCATCCGGCGACAGGCCGAGCAGGGCGGTGACGGCGGCGAAGCGCACGCTTTGCACTTCGTCGTCCAGCAGCGGGCCGATCAGCAGGCTGCGCTGGCGCGCCGGGACCAGGCCGAGCACTGCCTGAATGGCTGCCTCGCGGACCTCGGGCTCGGCGTGGTGCAGGTCGGCGTCGGCCAGTTTCAACGCCTGCGGGCTGGGGTAGTTGTGCAGCTCGGCGAGCAGGCGGATGCGCCGGCTGTCCGACAGGTCGGGCCGCCCCAGCTGCTGATACAGCACTCGCGCGGCGCCGGGCTGGCCGTTGCGCGCCTGTTCCAGCGCCTTGCCGTAACCGTGCTTGATCGCATCCGGCACCACCGGCGGCGTGGTGCGCAGGAACAGCCACGCCAGGCCCAGGGCCAGGACGACGAGAAGGCTGATCAACAGGGTGCGGCGGGGCTTGGTCATGCAGGCATCCATGGCAGGGGCGGCTTTACGAAGGCGCAAGCTTCGGTCAGGTTCCCCTCGGAGTCAAACCCGCTTGCGGGTCGATGGGCACGACTCGGGTTTTCGCGCCGGGGCCAGGCCGCAAGAGCGGCATCGGCTGGCCCAATCACTCTGCTTGCCCACGCGATTGGCGCGAACGATCGACAGTTCGGGAAAAATTGCCTTCCTGCCGGGAAGGCCGGGACGATAAGCTTTCCCGGCCGCAGACTGACTACGCTAGCCGCAGGTGCCCCTTTGCCCAGAACCCACTCATGCAGCCACTGATCAACTACTTCAAGGTCGTCATTCACCCGGGAGGTGCGGTGCTGCGTTTTGCCCTGCGCACCATCATCGCGGGCCTGCTGACCCTGTACCTGGCGTTCATCTTCGACCTCGACCAGCCCAAGTGGTCGCTGATGGCGGTGATCATCGTCAGCCAGCCCCTGGCGGGCATGGCCCTGGCCCGCAGCTTCGGCCAGGTGATCGGCACCACCCTGGGGGCGGCGGTGGCGGTGCTGATCATGGCGATCTTCCCCCAGGCGCCGCTGCCGTTCCTGGTCACCCTGGGCCTGTGGCTGGCGTTGTGCACCGCCGGCGGCACCCTGTTGCGCTACACCAGTTCCCAGGCGTTCGTGCTCAGCGGCTACACCGCGGTGGTGGTGGCGATGCTGGCGATCCCCGAGCAGGGCAATACCCTGACGCTGGCGATTACCCGGGTCACCGAGACCCTGCTGGCGGTGGCCTGCGTCTGTGTGGTCAGCCTGCTGACGGCGCGCCCGGAGGCCGTGGCCCACGGTTACTTCGCCAAGATCGACCAGGTGCTCAAGCTGCTGGCAACCCACGCCGCGGCGGCGATTCGCACCGACGAAAGCGAGGCCGACTTCCACAAGCGGCAGATGCAGCTGCTGGGCGAGATCAGCGCCCTGGAAGGGTTGCGCCGCCACCTGTATTTCGACGCGCCGCGCCTGCGCAGCGCCGACGGCCTGGTGCAACTGCTGGGCAACCAGCTGGTGCTGCTGACCTCGCGCCTCAGCGTGCTGCGCCACCAGCGCGAACTGCTGCGGGCGCGCTGGGTCGGCGAGCTGCCGGAGGCGATCCAGCAACTGCGCGCCGACGAGCTGGCGTTTCTCGATGAACTGGCGCAGCACGGCCGTGCCTTGCCCGCCGCCTCGCGGCAGCAGTTCGCACAATTGCAGCAGCGTTTCGATGAACAGGCGCGGCGCGCCGAGCGCGAGGCCGACGCCTTGCCCGCCACCTTGCGTTCCCTGGCCTGGGCCCTGCGCTGGGAGCAGGCGCGGATGCTCAAGCAGCTCGAAGACATTCTCGAGTTCAGCGATGCCATCCAGGACGGTCGCCAGGCCAGTTGCCTGTACCGCCAGGGCCGGGCCAATCCGTTGCACCTGGACTGGCCGCTGGCGGCGATGAATGCGCTGCGGGCCTTCACCGCGCTGCTGGTCGCCGGGCTGATCTGGATCGAAACCGCCTGGGACGGCGCGCGCTCGAGCATGGTCCTGGTGGGCATTCTCTGTTCGCTGATGGCGACCTTCCCGCGGCCCTTGGCGGCGGCGCAAAGCTATATGCGCGGCCAGGCCCTGGCGCTGGCGATCTCGGCGGTCTACGTCTTCTCCCTGGTGCCCTTGATTGGCGATTTCGAGTGGCTGGCGCTGTTGCTGGTGCCGCTGCTGTACACGGTCGCGGTGGGCCTGGCCAGCCCGATGACCGCCGGCATCGGCATGGGCCTGGGGCTGTCGAGCCTGCTGATGATCGGCCCGCAGAACATCGGTGCCTGGCAGAACAGTGCCATCCAGTGGTTCGAGTTCGCCGGGGCCTATGTCAGCGGCGGGGTGCTGTCGTTGCTGGTGTACGCCTTTATCTTCCCGTTCAACCCGGTGCTGCGCATTCGCCGCTTGTTCCGCGACACCCGCGAGCAGGTGTACGCCTTGCAGAAAACCACGGCCAGCGACGAGGAGCAGTTTGTCTTCGAGAGCCGCATGGTCGACCGCCTGACCCAGATGCTCGGGCTGTTGCCCGCCGCCGGCGACCGCGCTTCCGCCGAGCGTTTCGAAACCAGCCTGGCCTGCATGACCCTGGGCGTGGCGATGAACCAGCTCAAGCAGCAGAGCCTGGACAACCCCTGGCTGAGCAGCGCGACCAACGCCGACCTGCAGCAGTTGCTGCGGCGGATCGGGCGTTATGTGGCCGGGCGCTCGGCGCTGGAGGTGGATGAGCTGCTGGCGCGGCTGCGGGAGCTGGGCGACTACCTCGACCAGTTGCACACCGACGACCGGCCCCAGGCCCACGAACAGCTGTGGTCGGTGTTCCGCATGCGCGTCTCGCTGCTGATCGTCGGCGCCTTCCTGGAGCGCTACAGCCCCATGCTGCAACCCACGGAAACAGGAGAACCGGCCCTTGCCCATTGATTTCGAATTCGGCGGCGTCTACCTGCCGCCCATCGCCCAGGCCCTGTTGCTGGCCTTGCCGATTTTCCTGCTGCTCGACTGGGGGCTGCGGCGCCTCGGTGTGTTGCGCTTCGTCTGGCACGAAGCGTTGTTCGAAGGGGCGCTGTATGCCTGCGTCTGCGCCACGGTCATTTTGCTGATGGGAAGCCTATGAATCTGAAAAACACCCTGGCCCGCTCGATCACCCTGGTGGCGGTAGTGCTGGCGCTCGTGCTGGGCTGGTTCGCCTGGGAGCATTACACCCGCGCGCCCTGGACCCGCGATGCGCGGGTGCGGGCCGATGTGGTGACCCTGTCGGCGGACGTCGCCGGGCGCATCGTCAGCCTGCAGGTGCAGGACAACCAGCACGTGGACAAGGGCCAACTGCTGCTGGAGATCGACCCGGCGCAATATGCCCTGGCCGTGGAGCATGCCAAGCGTTCGGTGGAAGTGGCGGTCGCCACCCTCGGCCAGTCCGAAGCGGCGATCGCCGCCAGCGCCGCGCAGCTCAAGCAGCGGCAAAGCGAAGAGCGTCGGCGCCGGAGCCTGAAGCAGGGCTTCGCGATTTCCGGCGAGGAGTGGGAGAAGTCCAATACCGATGTGGCGGTGGCCCAGGCCGACCTGTTGCGCGACCAGGCCAATCTCGGCCTGGCCCAGGCCAACGTGCACCTGGCCCAGGCGGCGCTGAAACAGGCCGAGCTGGACCTGCGGCGCACCCGGGTCGAAGCCCCGGTCAGCGGCTACGTGACCAACCTGCAGACCCGCCAGGGCGATTACGCCAGCGCCGGCGCGGCCTTGCTGGCGCTGGTGGACAGCGACTCCTTCTATATCAGTGGTTACTTCGAGGAGACCAAGCTGCCACGGATCGAGGAGGGCAGTGCGGTGCGCATCCAGCTGATGAGCGGCGAGACCTTCGGCGGCAAGGTGCAGAGTATCGCCTTCGCCATTACCGACCGCGAGAACTCCCAGGGCAGCCGCCTGCTGGCCAACATCAACCCCAGCTACACCTGGGTCAAGCTGGCGCAGCGGGTACCGGTGCGGATCGCCATCGACCCCGATTACCCGGGCAAGGACAGGTTGCGCGCCGGGACTACGGCGACGGTGACGGTGCTGGAATAGGCGAGAGGTTGTTGTGGATGAACGATCTTATCGCGGGCAAGCCTCGCTCCTACGGACAGTGGCGTCTGTGGGAGCGAGCGGGCGGCGATCCGACTTGCCCGCGATGCTTTTTTTGAGGCAAAAAAAGCCCCGTGACCGAATGAGAACACGGGGCAAAAATTTGGTTGGTTGCGGCCAACCAAAGGAGCTCGGTTGAAGCCTTACTTGCTGGCGACCGTCTCAGGCTGCCAGCCGCCACCCAGGGCCTTGTAGATGGCGACGATGCCACGGTACAGGTCGACCTCGGCCTGGGCCTGGGAGTCTTCGGCGGCCAGGCGTTCGCGCTGGGCGTCGAGCAGCACCAGGAAATCGACGGTGCCTTCGCGATAGCGGATTTGTGCCAGGTCGGCCGCGGCGCGGCTCGACTCGCTCTGGCGAATCAGCGAGATCAGCCGTTGCTGGCGCTTGCCGTAATCGCTGAAAGCGTTTTCCGACTCTTCCAGGGCCAGCAGCACTTGCTGCTCGTAGGTCGCCAGGGCGCCGTCGGCGTCGGCATTGGCGCCGCGCAGACGGGCGCGCACGCTACCCAGGTCGAAGGCGGCCCAGGTAATGCTCGGGCCCAGGGCCCAGGCATTGGCGGCCGAGGAGCCGATCTGCGAACCACGGCCGGCGGTGAAGCCGAGGAAACCACTGAGGCTGACCCGGGGGAACAGGTCGGCCTTGGCCACGCCGATCCGCGCGGTGGCGGCGGCCAACTGGCGTTCGGCGCTGAGGATGTCCGGACGGCGTTGCAGCAGCTCGCCCGGGTCGCCGATCGGCAGGGCCTTGGCAATCGCCGGCAGCTGCGCGGGCGCAAGATCGACGCTGAGCTTGTCCGGACGCTCGCCCAGCAGGGTGGCGATACGGTTGCGCTGGCGCACCTGTTCGGCCTGCAGTTGCGGCACGCTGGCCTCTACCGCGGCCAGGCGCGCATCGGCGCGGACCACGTCGAGCTGATCGCCGACGCCGGCGTCACGCAGGCTTTCGGTGATCTTGCGCGACTCCTGCTGGTTGCTCAGGTTGGCCAGGGCGATCTTTTCCCGCAGCTGGGCGCCGCGCAGCTGGCCGTAGGCATCCACCAGCTCGGCAATCATGGTGACTTGCAGCTGGTAGAGGTCGGCCTCGGCGGCCTGCTGGTCGGCTTCGCTGGCTTCCAGGTTGCGCTGGATGCGGCCGAACAGGTCCAGTTCCCAGGCCATGTCCAGGCCCAGGTCGTAGCGTTCGCTGTTGACCCGGCGAGTGGTCTGGCCGGGGATCTGACCCTTGGCCAGGTCGCTGCTGGCGCGGCTGGTGATGGTCGGCATCGCATCGTTGCTGGCGTCGTCGCGAATCGCCCGGGCGGCCCGCAGGCGGGCGAAGGCCACGCGCAACTCACGGTTGCCCTGCAGGGACCGGGTCACCAGTTGGTTGAGCACCGGGTCGTCGAACTGTTGCCACCAGATGCCTTCGAAACGCGCGCGGTCGAAATTCTTCTGGCCCGCGGCGCCATCGGTGGCGGCCGTGATGTTGGCCGCCTCGGTCGTCGGGGTCTGGTAGTCCGGGCCGACGGCACAGGCACTCAGGGCCAGTACCAGCAAGCTCGGCAGGAAGACTTTCAGGCTCATTGTTGCGCCTCCAGTTTCAGGGCACGGGTCGCTTTGCGGGCTTCGCTGCGCTCCACATAGTTGCGGATCAGGACGTAGAACACCGGGGTCAGCAGCAGGCCGAAGAAGGTCACCCCGAGCATCCCGGAGAACACCGCGACACCCATGGCATGACGCATTTCCGCACCGGCGCCGCTGGAGAACACCAGGGGCACCACACCCATGATGAAGGCGAACGAGGTCATCAGGATCGGCCGCAGACGCAGGCGGCAGGCTTCCAGCACCGCGGCCAGCGGGTCGAGGCCTTCTTCCTGTTTGTCCTTGGCGAACTCGACGATCAGGATCGCGTTCTTACACGCCAGGCCCACCAGTACGATCAGGCCGATCTGGGTGAAGATGTTGTTGTCGCCACCGGACAGGATCACCCCGGCGATGGCCGACAGCAGGGTCATCGGCACGATCAGGATCACCGCCAGCGGCAGGCTCCAGCTCTCGTATTGCGCGGCCAGTACCAGGAACGCCAGCAGCACGCAGAGCGGGAAGACGAACAGCGCGGTGTTACCGGCAAGGATCTGCTGGTAGGTCAGCTCGGTCCATTCGTAGGTCATGCCGTTGGGCAGTTCTTCCTTGAGCAGTTTCTCGATCGCCGCTTCCGCCTGGCCGGAGCTGTAGCCCGGTGCGGCCGCGCCGTTGATTTCCGCGGTGACGAAGCCGTTGTAGTGCATCACGCGGTCGGGACCGGCGGTGTCACTGACCTTGATGAAGGTCGCCAGCGGGATCATCTCGCCCTTGTTGTTGCGCACTTTCAGCTGGCCGATCTGCTCGGCTTCGAGACGGAACTGCTGTTCGGCCTGGACGTTGACCTGGTAGGTACGGCCAAAACGGTTGAAGTCGTTGGCGTACAGCGAGCCCAGGTAGACCTGCAGGGTGTCGAAGATATCGCTGATGGCCACGCCGTGGGTCTTGGCCTTTTCCCGGTCGATAGCCGCGTCGACCTGAGGCACGTTGACCTGGTAGCTGGTGAACAGCCCGGCCAGTTCCGGCACGCTGCGACTCTTGGCGATGACGTTCTGCACTTCCTTATACAGCTCTTCGTAACCCATGCCGCTGCGGTCCTCGACCTGCAGGCGGAAACCGCCAATGGTCCCCAGGCCCTGTACCGGCGGCGGTGGGAAGATCGCCATGTAGGCTTCCTGGATATCGGCGTACTTGCCGTTCAGGGCGCCGGCGATGGCCCCGGCGGACATGCTCGGGTCCTTGCGCTCGTCGAAGGGCTTGAGGGTCACGAACACGATGCCGTTGTTCGGGCTGTTGGTGAAACCGTTGATCGACAGGCCCGGGAAGGCCACCGCGCTTTCCACGCCCGGTTGCTTCAGGGCGATGTCGGACATGCGCTTGATCACGTCCTCGGTGCGGTCCAGGCTCGCGGCGTCCGGCAGTTGGGCGAAGGCCACCAGGTATTGCTTGTCCTGGGCCGGGACGAAGCCCATCGGCGTGTGGGCGAAGCCGAACCAGGTCAGCACCATCAGGCCCGCGTAGAGGAACAGGGCGATGCCGCTGCCACGGATCACCCGGCGCACGGTGCCGACGTAGCCATGACTGGCGCGGTCGAAGAAGCGGTTGAAGGGTTTGAACAACCAGCCACCCAGCAACTTGTCGAGGAACCTGGAGAAGCGGTCCTTCGGTGCGTGGTGGTCCTTGAGCAAGACCGCGGCCAGGGCCGGCGACAGGGTCAGGGAGTTGAAGGCCGAGATCACCGTGGAGATCGCGATGGTCAGGGCGAACTGCTTGTAGAACTGCCCGGTCAGGCCGCTGATGAAGGCCGCCGGCACGAACACCGCGCAGAGCACCAGGGCGGTGGCGATGATCGGCCCGGTCACTTCGCGCATGGCGCGTTTGGTGGCTTCCACCGGGTTCAGGCCGAGGCCGATATTACGCTCGACGTTTTCCACCACCACGATCGCGTCGTCCACCACGATACCGATGGCCAGGACGAGCCCGAACAGCGACAGGGCGTTGAGCGAGAAGCCGAACAGGTGCATCACGGCAAAGGTACCGATCAGCGAGACCGGCACCGCCACCAGCGGGATGATCGAGGCGCGCCAGGTCTGCAGGAACAGGATCACCACCAGCACCACCAGGATCAGTGCTTCGAACAGGGTATGCACCACTGCCTCGATGGAGCCACGGACGAAGATGGTCGGGTCGTAGACGATGCTGAAGTCCATGCCTTGCGGGAAGCTCTGCTTCAGCTCAGCCATCTTGGCCCGCACTTCGTTGGAGATCTGGATGGCGTTGGAGCCAGGACGCTGGAAGATCGGGATCGCCACCGCCGGCTGGTTGTTGAGCAGCGAACGCAGGGCGTACTGGTTGGAACCCAGTTCGACCCGGGCGATGTCTTTCAGGCGAGTGATCTCGCCGTTGTCGCCGGAACGGATAATGATGTTCTCGAACTCTTCCTCGGTCACCAGGCGACCCTGGGTGTTGACCGACAGCTGGAAGCTGGTGGCGCTCGGTGCGGGCGGGGCGCCCAGGGTACCGGCGGCGACCTGGCGGTTCTGCTCGCGAATGGCGGTGACCACGTCGGTGGCGGTGAGGTTGCGCGAAGCGGTCTTGTTCGGGTCGAGCCAGACCCGCAGCGAGTAGTCGCCCATGCCGAACAGCTGCACGTCGCCGACGCCGCCCAGGCGCGCCAGCTCATCCTTGATATTGAGGATGGCGTAGTTGGACAGGTAGAGCATGTCGTAGCGTTTGTCCGGCGAGGTCAAGTGCACGACCATGGTCAGGTCGGGCGATGCCTTGTCCACGGTGATACCGATGCGCGTCACCTCTTCAGGCAGCTTGGGCTCGGTCCGGGTCACGCGGTTCTGCACCTGCACCTGGGCGTTGTCCAGGTCGGTACCCAGGGCGAAGGTGATGGTCAGGGTGATCTTGCCGTCGGCGGTGGACTGCGAGGACATGTAGAGCATGTTCTCGACCCCGGTGATGGCCTGCTCCAGGGGCGCGGCCACGGTTTCGCCGATGACTTTCGGGTTGGCGCCCGGGAAGTTGGCGCGTACCACCACGGTCGGCGGTACCACTTCCGGGTATTCGCTGATGGGCAGCTGGAACAGCGAGATGGAGCCGGCGATCAGGATCAGCAGCGACAGCACCGCTGCGAAGATCGGCCGTGAAATGAAGAATTGGGAGAAATTCATCTTGAGTCTTTTCCCTTAACCGCGTGGAGTCGCAGCGCTGGCCAGTTTCGCAGCCGCTTCAGGCGCGCCCTTGGCGGGGGCGACTTGAGGCAGGTTGCTGGCTTCCAGGGCTTGTCGTTGTTGCGCCAGGGCGGCGAGGGTTTCCTTGCTGGCCATCGGCACTACTTCAGGGCTGACCGGCGCGCCCGGACGGGCTCGCTGCAGACCCTTGACGATGATGGTGTCGTCCTTGTTCAGGCCGTTGCGCACAATGCGCAGGCCTTCGATCTTCGGCCCCAGCTCGACGGCGCGGTACGCCGGCTTGTTGTCGGCGTCCATCACCAGCACGAACTTCTTGCCCAGGTCGGTCCCCACCGCTTCGTCGTTGATCAGCACGGCGGAGTAGGTGCCGCTGCCCACCAGTTTCAGGCGTGCATAGAGGCCCGGGGTGTAGCTGCCGTCGCTGTTGTCGAACACCGCGCGACCGCGGATGGTGCCGGTCTGCGGGTTGACCTGGTTGTCGACGAAGTTCATCTGGCCCAGGTGCGGGTGGCCATCCTCATTGGACAGGCCGAGGTAGACCGGGGTGGTCTGGCCGCGCTGGCCCTGGCGGGCGAGCTGGGTGTACTTGAGGTACACACGCTCGTCGGCGTCGAAGTAGGCGTAGACCTTGTCGGTGGAGACCACGCTGGTCAGCGGGGTGACGTCGGCGGTCACCAGGTTGCCGGCGGTGATTTCCGCGCGGCTGACGCGACCGCTGATGGGCGCGGTGACCCGGGTGAAGCTCAGGTTGAGCTTGGCCACGTCCAGTTGCGCCTGGATCGCGTCGACCCCGGCGCGGGCTTCCTGGGCGGCGCTGGTGCGGGTGTCGGCCAGTTCGGCGGAAATCGCGTTGCTGGTCAGCAGGCGCTGGCCGCGCTGGGCTTCATTGGCACTGCGGGTGGCGGTGGCGCGGGCTTGTTGCAGCTGGGCTTCCAGGCGGCGTACTTCGGCCTGGAACGGCCGTGGGTCGATCTGGAACAGCAGGTCGCCTTTCTTCACCAGGGCGCCTTCGGTGAAGGCCACCTGGTCGATCTGGCCGGAAACCCGTGGGCGGATCTGGACGGTTTCAGGCGCCTCGAGGCGCCCGGTGAACTCGTCCCATTCGTTGACCGGTTGCTCCAGCACCTTGGCCACACTGACTTTGGCGGCGGGCATGTTGGCGGCCGTTTGCGGTGCCTTGCCACAGGCGCTCATCACCAGCACAGCCAATAATGCGAGAGGGAAGCGTAAGTGTTTGAGTGACTGTTCCATGGATCATCCGCCAATGTATTTGAGATGGGCGGATGATGCTCGGCAGGGGTTGTATCGCACGAATCGAATGAGCCGAAGGTAACTATCATTCGGAATGATATAAGCGCGATGAAAGCTCTCTAGCATGCACCTTTAGTTAGGGTGCTATCAATTCCTTAAATGGAATTTCATTGTTTCCCGGATTGCAAGGGTGGGGAGAGGGGAGGAGTCCCATCGCGAGCCATTGAGCATCGACCCACAGCTTTCTGTACCGGACTTATAAAAGCATCCCTTACGCCTGCTGTAGCGAGCCTGCTCGCGGTGCGCCCGGGTTACCGGGGCGAGGGCTTGGGCGTGCGTGTTACGACAGGGCTGTCTTTAAATGCAAGTTTTGCATATTAAGTTATTCCTAAAATGACTTTTACAGCGCTCCTTGGTGTCGTTAGCTTATAGGCTGTGGTTTTTAAGGTTTCTCCTTATATAACCAAATAAATGACAGCCCCGACTTTCGACTTCCTGGAGATTGCCTTGCGTACACTTCTGCAACTGGCCGCCGCCGCGCTGGCCGCGTCCATCAGCCTCGGTGCCTCGGCGCTCACCCTCACCGTCGGCGACCAAAGCTACAACACCCGCGCGGTGATGGATGCCGCCGGCGTGCTCGACAACCTGCCGTACACCCTGGAATGGAAGCAGTTCACCGCCGGCTCGCCGGTGGCCGAAGCGCTGAACTCCGGCAGCCTCGACCTCGGGCTGTTGGGGGATGCGCCACCGCTGTTCCTCGGTGCCCTGGGGGCGCCGATCAAGGTGATCGCGGTCACCCGGCAGAATCTTTCCGGGGTGGCCATCGTGGTCAACCAGGATTCGCCGATCAAGACCGTCGCCGACATCCGTGGCAAACGCGTGGCGATCTGGAAGGGTTCCTGGAGCCAGCAACTGCTGTTCAGCGCGCTGGACCAGGCTGGTGTGCCCCGTGATGCGGTGGACATCCGCTACCTCAGCGCCCTCGATGCCTTCCATGCGCTGGAAGGCGGCTCGGTGGATGTGATCGCCACCTGGGAACCCTACGTGACGCAACAGGAGCGGCGCGGTGGCCGGGTGATCGCCACGGCGCAAGGGCTGATCCCGGCGCAGAGCTTCGTGGTCGGCAACAACCGTTCCCTGGAAGAAAAACGCGCGGCCATCGGCGACTTCCTGCAACGGCTGAAAAAAGCCCGGGCTTGGAGCGTCAACGATCCTGCCCACAGCGAGGCCTATGCCGATGCCTGGGCCGAGCGCACCCGCGCCGACCGGGAGATCGCCCGTGCCTGGTTCCGTCGGGCGCAAACCGACGTGGGGCCGATCAGCCCGCAGAACATCGCCGACGCGCAGAAGACCGTGGATTTCTTCAGTGGCATCGGCCTGATCAAGTCCTACCCGGCCGCCAGCCTGTTCGACACCTCCTTTAATGCCGCCTTGCAGAATCCTGCTGTGACGGTTCAGGCCGCGCCGTAACCATCAAGGACCTTCCATGAGCACACGACAACTGAAACTGGGCGCCCTGACCATGGGCGTCGGTGGCCCCGGGCGGCACAACCTGTGGCTGGACCCCGAATTGCCGGCCGACGCCAGTGTCAATATCGACTGGTACATCGACATTGCGCGCCAGGCCGAGGCGGCGTTGTTCGACCTGATCTTCATCGTCGACAGCCAGTTCATCACCCCGGGCTCGCCGCCCCATTACCTGAACCGCCTGGAGCCACTGACGCTGCTCTCGGCGCTGGCGGTGAGCACGCGGCATATCGGCCTGGTGGGCACGCTCACCACCTCCTATAACGAGCCGTTCAACGTCGCCCGCCGCCTGGCGTCGCTGGACCTGATCAGCAAGGGCCGCGCCGGCTGGAACGTGGTCACCAGCGGCGACGCCGGCACCGCCGGCAACTACGGGCGCGACGAGCACTACGACTACGACACCCGCTATGGCCGGGCCCGGGAGCATGTGCAGGTGGTGCAGGGCTTGTGGCAGTCCTGGGAGGACGACGCCTTTGTCCGGGATCGCGCCAGCGGGCGTTATTTCGACCCGGCCAAGCTGCACGCGCTGAACCACAAGGGCGAGCATTTCTCCGTGGTCGGGCCGCTCAACCTGCAACGCTCGCCGCAAGGCCAGCCGGTGATCTTCCAGGCGGGGGACTCCGAACAAGGCCGCGAGCTGGGCGCGGCGATTGCCGACGTGGTCTTCACCCATGCGCCGAGCCTGGAGCAGGGCCAGGCGTTCTACCGGGAAATCAAGGAGCGCGCGCTGCGCCAGGGCCGCGATCCGGAACAGGTGCTGGTGCTGCCGGGGGCCGAGGTGTTCGTTGGCGATAGCGACGAGCAGGCGCGGGAACTCGAACGCCATTATCACGCGGCCGATCACAGCTTCGAGCAGGCCCTGCTGGAGTTCGGCCGTTCCTTTGGTTGGCACGACTTCAGCCAGTACGAACTGGATGCACCTTTCCCGGCCCAGGCCCTGGAGTTCGCCCGCAGCAGCTTTTTCACGCTGGCCAAGCGCATCACCGAGCGCGCGGTCAGCGAAGGACTTAGCCTGCGCCAGGCGGTGCAGGCCTCCCGACAGCTGCGCCCCGGCGCCTTTGTCGGCAGCGCCGAAACCGTCGCGGCGAAGATGAGTGAATGGTTCGAGGCGCGGGCCGTGGACGGTTTCAACCTCTACATCGGCCACCCGGGGCAGTTTCGCCGGTTCACCGAGGAAGTAGTGCCCTTGCTCCAGGAGCGCGGGGTGTATCGCCGCGAATACCCGGGCAGCACCTTGCGCGAAAACCTCGGGCTGAGGATTCCGCGCAACCTGCGCTGACGCACAGAAACCCCAGATAGCCAGAGAGTTTTTTACTCTCTAGCAACCACAAAAATCATAATTTCGGCATTTCCCGCCTTCTCCCAGAATGCGTCCTACACCTCCCACGGCTGCCTACGTGGGATCACTCAGTAGGGCGCAGACATGACAACCCATAAAACAACAATCGATACGCTTGTAGTGGGCGCCGGCCAAGCCGGCGTGGCCATGAGCGAACACCTGAGCCGCCTGGGCGTGCCGCACCTGGTGCTGGAACGCAACCGCATCGCCGAAGCCTGGCGCACCGGGCGCTGGGATTCGCTGGTGGCCAACGGCCCGGCCTGGCACGACCGCTTTCCCGGCCTGGAGTTCGAAGGCCTGGACCCCGATGCCTTTGCCGGCAAGGACCAGGTGGCCGACTACTTCGAAACCTACGCCCGCAAGTTCAATGCGCCGATCCGCACCGGCGTCGAAGTCAGGAAGGTGGTGCGTAACGCTAACCGCCCGGGCTTCACCGTGGACACCAGCGACGGTGTGATCGAAGCCCGCCAGGTGGTGGTGGCCACCGGTCCGTTCCAGTGCCCGGTGATCCCGCCGATCGCCCCGCAAGATCAGCGCGTACTGCAGATGCATTCGGCCGCTTACCGCAATCCGCAACAGCTGCCCGAAGGCGCGGTGCTGGTGGTGGGCGCGGGCTCCTCGGGGGTGCAGATCGCCGATGAACTGCAACGCGCCGGCAAGCAGGTCTACCTTTCGGTCGGGGCCCATGACCGCCCGCCGCGGGCCTACCGCAACCGTGACTTCTGCTGGTGGCTGGGGGTGCTCGGCGAGTGGGATGCCGAGACCATGCAGCCGGGCAAGGAGCACGTGACCATCGCCGTCAGCGGCGCCCGTGGCGGGCACACCGTGGACTTCCGTCGGCTGGCCCACCAGGGCATGACCCTGGTCGGCCTGACCAAGGCCTTCGAGAACGGCGTGGCCCGCTTCGAGGCCAACCTGGCCGAGAACATTGCCCGCGGCGACGAAAACTACCTGGCGCTGCTCGACGCCGCCGACGCCTACATCGCCCGTAACGGCCTGGACCTGCCGCAAGAGCCCGAAGCGCGGGTGATGCTGCCGGATCCGCCGTGCCTGACCCAGCCGATCCTCGAGCTCGACCTGGCCAAGGCCGGCGTCGGCACCATCATCTGGGCCACCGGTTATTCGGTGGACTACAGCTGGCTGCAGGTCGATGCCTTCAAGGACAACGGCAAGCCCCGCCACCAGCGCGGCGTGTCCAGCGAGCCCGGGGTCTATTTCGTCGGCCTGCCGTGGCTGTCGCGCCGTGGCTCGGCGTTTATCTGGGGCGTGTGGCACGACGCCCGGCACATCGCCGAGCACATCGTCAAACAGCGCCTCTACTTCGATTACCGCGACGCCGCGCAGCGTCAAGCCGAGCGCGAATCCTCCGTTCAATCCGCCAGCCTCATGGGAGCCCGCTGATGCCTACGCATACCCGCATCCGCATGTTCAACACCAAAGACACCTACCCGAACCAGAGCCTGGACAACGACCTGTGCCAGGCCGTGCGCGCCGGCAACACTGTGTATGTGCGCGGCCAGGTCGGCACCGACTTCAATGGCCAGCTGGTCGGCCTCGGCGATCCGCGGGCCCAGGCCGAACAGGCCATGCGCAACGTCAAGCAATTGCTGGAAGAGGCCGGCAGCGACCTCAGTCATATCGTCAAGACCACCACCTACCTGATCGACCCACGTTACCGCGAGCCGGTCTACCAGGAGGTCGGCAAGTGGCTCAAGGGCGTGTTCCCGATCTCCACCGGGCTGGTGGTCAGCGCCCTGGGCCAGCCGCAGTGGCTGATGGAAATCGACGTGATCGCGGTCATCCCCGAATAAGGAGTTCGCCATGACTTTCTCCATCGTCGGCCGCTGCGCCGAAACCGGCCAGCTGGGCATCGCCATCAGCTCGTCGAGCATCGCCGTCGGCGCCCGTTGCCCCTGGCTGCGCAGCGGGGTGGGCGCGGTGTCGAGCCAGAACATCACCTTGCCGGCCCTCGGCCCGCAGGTGCTCGACGGCCTGGGCGAAGGTCTGGCGCCCGCGCAGGCCCTGGACCGGGCGCTGACCCGCAACGGCTACAGCCAGTACCGCCAGGTGGCGGTGGTGGATGCCCAGGGGCGCACGGCGGTGTTCAGCGGCAATCATGCACTGGGCATTAACAATGCGGTGGCCGGTGAGCAGTGCGTGGCGGCCGGCAACCTGCTGGCCAACAGCACAGTGATCGAGCGCATGGTCGAGGCCTTCGAAAGCAGCGAAGGCTGCCTGGCGGCGCGGCTGCTCAGCGCACTGCAGGCCGGGCAGGATGCCGGGGGCGAGGCGGGCGCGGTGCATTCGGCGGCGCTGTCGGTGGTCGGCGAGCTGGTCTGGCCGATCGTCGACCTGCGGGTGGACTGGGCCGAGGCCAACCCCATCGGCGAGTTGCAGAAACTCTGGAGCGCCTACGAGCCGCAGTTGCAGGACTACCTGACCCGCGCCCTCAACCCGACCCTGGCGCCGAGCTACGGAGTGCCGGGCGATGAGTGAGCTGCGCAGCCGCGCCTTGTTGGCCAGGCTGGTGGGCTTTGCCACGGTCAGCCGCGATTCGAACCTGGCCCTGATCGAGTTCGTCCGCGACTACCTGCACGACCTGGGCGTGAGCTGCGAGCTGATCTACAACGCCGAGCGGACCAAGGCCAACCTGTTGGCCAGCATTGGCCCGGCGCTGGAGGGCGGCGTGGTGCTCTCGGGCCACACCGATGTGGTGCCGGTGGACGGCCAGCCCTGGACGTTCGAACCCTTCAGCCTGACCGAGCGCGACGGCAAGCTCTACGGGCGCGGCACCGCCGACATGAAAGGCTACCTGGCCTCGGTGCTGGCCGCAGTGCCGCTGTTTCTCGCAAGCCCGCTGCGCCGGCCGGTGCACCTGGCGTTCTCCTATGACGAGGAGGTCGGCTGCCTCGGTGTGCGCAGCCTGCTGGAGCTGTTGCCACAGCGCATTCCTCAACCGGCGCTGTGCCTGATCGGCGAGCCCACCGAGCTCAAGCCGGTGCTCGGCCACAAGGGCAAGCTGGCCATGCGTTGCCATGTGCACGGTGCGCCGTGCCATTCGGCCTATGCGCCTTACGGGGTCAACGCCATCGAGCAGGCGGCGCGGCTGATCGGCCGGCTGGGGGAGATCGGCCAGCGCCTGGCGGCCCCCGAGCATCACGACGGCCGTTTCGACCCGGCGTTCTCCACCGTGCAGGTCGGGGTGATCCAGGGCGGCACGGCGCTGAATATCGTTCCGGCCGACTGCCGCTTCGACTTCGAGGTGCGTGCCTTGCCGGCCTTCGAGCCCCAGGCGGTGGTGGACGAACTGCAAGGCTATGCCGAACAGCAGCTGTTGCCGGCGATGCAGGCAATCAAGGCCGACACGGCGATCCGCTTCGAAGCGATCTCGGCCTATCCGGGGTTGGCGACTGCCCCTGAAAGCGCCGCCGCGCAACTGGTGGCGCAACTCTGTGGCAGCGCGGCCTTCAGCACCGTGGCCTTTGGCACCGAAGGCGGACTGTTCCATCAGGCCGGGATTGCGGCGGTGGTCTGCGGCCCCGGCAGCATGGACCAGGGTCACAAGCCGGACGAATTCGTCAGCGTCGAGCAGATGGCGGCCTGCGACCGGCTGATGGAGCGCCTGGCCGAATACCTCTGCAACCCTTCATGACAACTCATAAGAACAAGGAATCCGCGGTGAAAGATTTCAACGAGTGGACAGCCCTGGCGCAACGCCAACGCCTGATCGACAGCGCCTTTATCGACGGCGAGGCGTGCCAGGCCGAGAGCGGCGCGCGCTTCGCTGTGGTCAACCCGGCCACCGAGAAACTCCTGGCCCAGGTGGCCGCCTGCGGTGAGGTCGAGGTCGACCGGGCGGTGCGCAGCGCCCGTCGTGCGTTCGAGCAGGGCCCCTGGGCCAGGATGGCGCCGGGCGAGCGCAAGGCGATCCTGCTGCGCCTGTCGCGGCTGATGCTGGAGCACCGCGACGAACTGGCCTTGCTCGACTCCCTGAGCATGGGCAAGCCGGTGATGGATGCCTGGAACATCGACGTACCGGGCGCCGTCCAGGTGTTCGCCTGGTACGGCGAAAGCCTCGACAAGCTCTACGACCAGGTGGCGCCGAGCGCGAGCAATGTCCTGGCGACCATCACCCGGGTGCCGCTGGGGGTGATCGGCGCGGTGGTGCCGTGGAACTTCCCGCTGGACATGGCCGCCTGGAAGCTGGCCCCGGCCCTGGCCGCCGGCAACAGCGTGGTGCTCAAGCCGGCCGAGCAGTCGCCGTTCTCGGCCCTGCGCCTGGCCGAGCTGGCCATTGAAGCCGGGATTCCCAAGGGCGTGCTCAACGTGGTGCCGGGCCTGGGCGAGGAGGCCGGTCGTGCCCTCGGCCTGCACATGGAGGTGGATGCCCTGGTGTTCACCGGTTCCACCGAGGTGGGCAAGTACTTCATGCAGTACGCCGCGCAATCGAACCTCAAGCAGGTCTGGCTAGAGTGCGGCGGCAAGAGCCCGAACCTGGTGTTCGCCGATTGCCAGGACCTGGACCTGGCGGCCGAGAAAGCCGCATTCGGCATCTTCTTCAACCAGGGCGAGGTCTGCTCGGCCAACTCGCGCCTGCTGGTGCAGCGCTCGATCGCCGACGGGTTCATCGAGCGCCTGGTGGCCAAGGCGCGCCAGTGGCAGCCGGGCAATCCGCTGGACCCGGCGAGCCGGGCCGGGGCCATCGTCGATACGCGGCAGACGCAGCGCATCAGGCAGTACATCGAACAGGCCCAGGCCGAGGGCGCACAGCTGGTGTGCGGCGGTCGGCAACTGAGCTTCGACGGCTCGAGCAACTTCATCGAGCCGACCATCTTCACGGGCGTGACCGCCGACATGACCCTGGCCCGCGAAGAAGTGTTCGGCCCGGTGCTGGCGGTCACGTTGTTCGACGACGAAGACCAGGCGGTGGCCCTGGCCAACGAGCACATCTATGGCCTGGCCGCGTCGCTGTGGACCGACGATCTGAACCGCGCGCACCGGGTGGCACGGCGGCTGAATGCCGGGACGGTGTCGGTGAATACCGTCGACGCGCTGGACGTGACCGTGCCCTTTGGCGGCGGCAAGCAGTCGGGCTTTGGCCGCGACCTGTCGCTGCATTCCTTCGACAAGTACACCCAGCTGAAAACCACCTGGATTCAATTGCGGGGCTGAGGGCCCCGAGCGCAGCACCGATCTTCCAAAAAATAGAACAACAAGACGGAGCAACCGATGAACAGCAATGCAAGCGTGCAAACCGGCGTTCTGGCGCCGCCCGCGAGTCGCAAGAAACTCGGCCTCACCGCACTGTTGGCGGTGGCCATCGGCCTGGTGGTTTCACAAGGCGTGATGGTGCTGATGCTGCAAGGCGTCGGTATCGCCGGCCTGGGCTTTATCGTGCCCCTGGGCCTGGCCTACCTGCTGGCCCTGAGCTACGCCTGTTCGTTCTCCGAGCTGGCGCTGATGATCCCCCGCGCCGGCAGCCTGAGCACCTACACCGAAGTCGCCATCGGCCAGTTCCCGGCGATCCTGGCGACCTTTTCCGGCTACGTGGTGGTGGCGATGTTCGCCCTGTCGGCCGAGCTGTTGCTGATGGAATTCATCATCGACAAGGTCTACCCGCACTCCATGCCACCGCTGACCGTGGCCCTGGCGGTACTGGCGCTGTTCACCGTGCTCAACCTGTTCAACATCGACATCTTCGCCCGCCTGCAAACGGTGCTGGCGGTGGTGATGACCGTGGTGTTGCTGGTGATGGGCCTGAGCGCGATGAACAGCGACATCGTCGCGCCCAACCCGACGCTGTTCGACAGCGCCCACTGGAACCCCATGGGCCTGGGGGTGATCGCCCTGACGGCGATGGCGGTCTGGGGTTTCGTCGGCGCCGAGTTCGTCTGCCCGCTGGTGGAAGAAACCCGGCGCCCCGAGCGCAACATCCCGGGTTCGATGATGCTCGGCCTGACCATCATCTTCGTGATCATCAGCCTGTACGCCCTGGGCGCCTTGCTCACCGTGCCTCAGGCGGAACTGGCCAGCAACGGCCTGCCGCATTACCTGTTCGCCACCACGGTGTTCGGCGAGGCGGGCAAGGTGTTCCTGGTGACCGCGGCGATCACCGCCACCTGCAGCACCCTCAACAGTTCGCTGGCGGCGATCCCGCGCATGCTGTTCGGCATGGCCCGCAACGGCCAGGCCTTTGGCGTGTTCAAGCGCCAGGGCAAACGCACCGGCGCGCCCTGGGTGGCGGTGCTGTTCATTGCCGCGGTCACCGGCCTGCCGTTGCTGTTGATGCACGACCATGCCGATGCGATCAACCAGCTGCTGCTCTCGGCGGCCCTGGCCTGGCTGCTGGCCTACATCATCACCCACGTCAACGTCATCGCCCTGCGCCGGCGCTACCCGCAGGTGGCGCGGCCGTTCCGCACGCCGTTCTACCCCTTGCCGCAGTTGTTCGGCATCGCCGGCATGCTGTTTGCGATCTGCAACGTGTCGCCCAGCCCGGAGATGACCTTTTCGATTTTTGCCTACGCAGGTCTCGTGCTGCTGATCGTCTCGGTCATCGCCGTGCTGTGGATCAAGGGCGTGATGGGCAAGCCACTGTTCAAGCCGGAGCCGCTGGCCAGCGTGCTCGGCACCCTCGATAAAAAACCGCAAGGAGACTCGCAATGACCGCTCAAGTGAAACCCGTGCGCAGCACCGGCGACTACCAGGCCGCGGATGCCGCGCACCACATTCATGCGTTCCTCGACCAGAAGGCGCTGAACGCCGAAGGACCGCGGGTGATCGTGCGCGGTGAGGGCCTGGCGCTCTGGGACAACGACGGCAAGCGCTACCTGGACGGCATGTCGGGCCTGTGGTGCACCAACCTCGGCTACGGCCGCAAGGACCTGGCCGCAGCCGCCAGCCAGCAGCTCGAACAGTTGCCGTACTACAACATGTTCTTCCACACCACCCACCCGGCGGTGGTCGAGCTGTCGGAGCTGCTGTTCAGCCTGCTGCCTGCGCACTACAGCCATGCGATCTACACCAACTCCGGCTCCGAGGCCAACGAGGTGCTGATCCGCACCGTGCGCCGCTACTGGCAGATCCTCGGCAAGCCGCAGAAGAAGATCATGATCGGCCGCTGGAACGGCTACCACGGCTCGACCCTCGGCGCCACGGCGCTGGGCGGGATGAAGTTCATGCACGACATGGGCGGGGTGATCCCGGACGTGGCGCACATCGACGAGCCGTACTGGTTCGCCCACGAAGGCGACCTGACCCCGGCCGAGTTCGGCCTGCGCGCCGCGCGGCAGCTGGAAGAGAAGATCCTCGAACTGGGCGCCGAGAATGTCGCGGCCTTTGTCGCCGAACCCTTCCAGGGCGCCGGCGGCATGATCTTCCCGCCGGAAAGCTACTGGCCGGAGATCCAGCGCATCTGCCGCCAGTACGACGTGCTGCTGTGCGCCGATGAAGTGATCGGCGGTTTCGGCCGCACCGGCGAGTGGTTCGCCCACCAGCATTTCGGTTTCGAGCCCGACACCCTGTCGATCGCCAAGGGCCTGACCAGCGGCTACATCCCCATGGGCGGGCTGATCCTCTCCAGGCGCATGGCCGAGGTGCTGGTGGAGCAGGGCGGGGTGTTCGCCCACGGCCTGACCTATTCCGGCCACCCGGTGGCGGCGGCGGTGGCCATCGCCAACCTCAAGGCCCTGCGCGACGAAGGCATTGTCAGCCGGGTCAAGCAGGACACCGGGCCTTACCTGCAGCGCTGCCTGCGCGAAGTCTTCGACCACCACCCGTTGATTGGCGAAGTGCAGGGCGCCGGGCTGGTGGCGGCCTTGCAGTTCGCCGAAGACAAGGCCAGCCGCAAGCGCTTCGCCAACGAAAACGACATGGCCTGGCGTTGCCGCACCATCGGCTTCGAAGAGGGCCTGATCATCCGCTCGACCCTGGGCCGGATGATCATGGCCCCGGCCCTGGTGGCCAGCCACGCCGACATCGATGAACTGGTCGACAAGACCCGTACCGCCGTAGACAGGACCGCCCGCGAATACGGTCGTCTGTAGGCCCAAAAGCGGCCGGCGCGCGCGGGCGCGTCGGCCTGTTAGAGGAACCGCTACATGTCCAGATCCTTGCGTTGCTGTGTTCCCTTTGCCCTGGCCCTGTTGTGCAGCGCTGTTTCGGCCGCACCGCAGAGCCTCACCGTCATCTCCTTTGGCGGTGCCACCAAGCAGGCCCAGGACAAGGCCTACTTCCAACCTTTCACCGCCAGCGGCGCAGGACGCGTGGTCGCCGGCGAGTACAACGGGGAGCTGTCGAAAATCAAGGCCATGGTCGATGTCGGCCATACCAGTTGGGACGTGGTCGAAGTCGAAAGCCCGGAGCTGTTGCGCGGCTGTGACGAAGGCCTGTTCGAACGCCTCGACCCGGCGCGCTTCGGCGACCCGGCGCAGTTCGTGCCGGGGACCCTGAGCGAATGCGGGGTGGCCACCTATGTCTGGTCGATGGTCATGGCCTACGACCAGGACAAGCTGGCCAAGACGCCGACCTCCTGGGCGGACTTCTGGAACGTCGCCGACTTCCCCGGCAAGCGCGGCTTGCGCAAGGGTGCCAAGTACACCCTGGAAATCGCCTTGCTCGCCGACGGGGTCAAGCCGGAGCAGCTGTACAAGGTGCTGGGCACTCCCGAGGGCGTGACCCGGGCGTTCGCCAAGCTCGACCAGATCAAGGGCAATATCCAGTGGTGGGAGGCGGGCGCGCAGCCGCCGCAATGGCTGATCGCCGGCGATGTGGTGATGAGCGCGGCCTACAACGGCCGGATTGCCTCGGCGCAGAAGGAGGGCATGAAGCTGAGCATCGTCTGGCCGCAAAGCCTGTACGACCCGGAGTACTGGGCGGTGGTCAAGGGCACGCCGAACAAGGCATTGGCCGAAGACTTCATCGCCTTCGCCAGCCAGCCGCAGACCCAGAAGGTGTTCTCCGAGGAGATCCCCTACGGGCCGGTGCACCGTGATGCGCTGGGGCTGCTGCCGACGGCGGTGCAACAGCAACTGCCCACCGCTGCAGCCAACCTGGCCGGGGCGCGGGCCGTGGACGCGGAGTTCTGGGTGGACCATGGCGAGGAACTGGAGCAGCGCTTCAACGCCTGGGCGGCGCGCTGAAATTGCGGCATCGCCGGGCTTGCGAGAGCGGGTAAATCCGCTCCCGCAAGCTCGCTATTTCAGGCCAGCCAGGCCTTGAACTGTTCCTTGCAGTAATCGACGAACAACTGCGCAGGCTTGGTCAGCTGCGCCCGTTTCAGCCAGCCTGCCACCAGCGCCGAACCGGTGACATCCTCGGCAATTTCCACACAGACCACTTCCTGGCCGTCATAGGTGCTGTTGCCATGGGGCCTGGTCACCAGCAAGGCAAAGCCGAACCCCTGGCCGACCATGCCGCGCACCATCTCGATCGACGGCGAGCCGAAGACGATGTTCGGCGTCAGTTGCAGCTCCTCGAAGATGCTCACGAAGTAGGTGCGGCTGGGCTGCACATCCAGCAGGATCATCGGCTCCAGCACCAGGTCGCGCAGTGACACCTGGGCCTGCCCGGCAAAACGGTGCCCGGCCGGCACCAGGGCATAAGGCCGTTGCGGCGCCATCAGCGCCTCGGTCTCGATGGTGCTGTCCAGGTCGTGCTCGTAGAAGATCGCCAGGTCGAAGCGCCCGCCGGTCAAACCCTGCACCAGTTCCTGCTGCTCGCCGTCCTGCAGGCGGATCTCCACCCCCGGAAAGCGTTCGCGAAAACCGGCGATCAGCCGCGGCAGGTAGAGCGGGGCGACGGTCTCGAAACACCCGATATCGATCTGCCCGCACACCACGTCGTTGTCGGCCAGGGCGTTCTGCTCGAACTCATGGGCCATGCGCAGCAGTTCCTGGGCCTTGCGGTAGAAACGCGCGCCGCCGGGCGTCAGGGACACGCCCTGGGCGTGATGACGGATCAGCAACTGCACGCCGAAGCTGTCTTCCAGGCCCTTGACCGCCGTGGAAATCGACGGCTGGGCGATATACAGCTTGCGCGACGCCTCGGCGACGCTGCCACAGTCGACGGTGGTGACGAAATACTTCAATTGACGCAAGGAATAGGACGCCACAGTGCACCTCTGGCTGATTGTTTGGCTCCCACGATACCCGCTCCGCGGGCTGGCACTGCAGCGGATTTTGCTCGGTAGTGGGCATATTTTCGCTGGGTAGGCGCGCAGTGCCGCAAAGGCTTGCGGGTAGAGGTACAGCTTCCAGGTGCCGCCTGGACATGTAGGACTTTTACCTCAAGTTGGGTAGGAGAAATCCTGGAGTACTGGTTATATATCCAGTATTTTCGGGCGATTCCTCTACCAGCGTGATGCAGAACGAAAAATGGGCGCGTGGACAGAAATTCCAGCTCGGTTAATTTGCAGACCTCTCCTTTGGAAAGGGAGAGTTTCTTAAATCAATGGAGTAATAAACATGAACCAACCACAAACCCAATCACCGCTTCGCCATGGTCGCGTCACCTCCCCAGCCTCCCGTGGCGCAGTCGCCATCGACCTGGGCCTGCTGGGCGGCTGGCAGGTCAATGAGATGGAAGGCGGCAAGAACTTCCCGGCCCTGGCCGCCGGTCCGTTCCCTGCACCGTTCGACTCGGACAACCCAAGCGTCGCGCCGCCGGCCGATGGCTTCATCCTCAGCGGTGGCAAGGCCGATGCCCGGGACTGCGTCAACTTCACCGATGAGGAAATGAGCAAGAAGCTCAACCGCGCCTTCACCTGGCCGCTGCTCAACGTCGACCCCGGCCAGATCTTCAAGGTGACCTGGCAGTACACCGCACCGCATACCACCCGTGGCTATCGCTGGCTGATCACCAAGGACGGCTGGGACCCGAAACAGCGCATCACCCGCGCCCAACTGGAGGCCCAACCTTTCGCCGAGGACTTCTATCCGCAGGTGCCTTACTACAGCCATGCCGGCGAATTGAAGGCCAAGGTCGATCACCAGGTGAAGCTGCCGGCCAACAAAAAGGGCCGTCACGTGATTGTCCTGATGTGGATCGTGGCCAATACCGGCAACGCCTTCTATCAGGCCTTCGACGTCGACTTCAAATAAGTCTGCGGATCATTCAAACGTTCTGAAGGATTAGAACATGTCACAGATTGACTTTACCCAACTGAAAGCGCCGCAGGACGATGCCGCGTCGCGGATGCCGAGCCTGGATGGCAAGAAAGTCCTCATGGGCTACTGGCACAACTGGCCGGCCGGCCCCTCGGACGGCTACCAGCGCGGGCAGTTTGCCAATATGAACCTGGAGGATGTGCCCCGCGACTACAACGTGGTGGTCGTGGCGTTCATGAAAGGCAGCGGTATTCCGACGTTCAAGCCGTACAACCTGTCCGACGCCGAGTTTCGTCGCCAGGTGGGCGTGCTGAACAGCCAGGGCAGGGCGGTGCTGATGTCCCTGGGGGGCGCTGACGCTCATATCGCATTGAACCCGGGCCACGAACAGCCGCTGGCCAATGAAATCATCCGTCTGGTGGAAACCTACGGCTTTGACGGGCTGGACATCGATCTTGAACAGAGCGCGATTGACGCTGCCAGCAACAAGATCGTCCTGCCTGCCGCGCTGAAGCTGGTCAAGGATCACTATGCTGCCGAGGGCAAGCATTTCATCATCAGCATGGCGCCGGAGTTCCCCTACCTGACCGCTGCCGGTCGATACGTCGACTACCTCAAGGCGCTGGAGGGCTATTACGACTTCATCGCGCCGCAGTTCTACAACCAGGGCGGCGATGGCCTCTGGGTTCAGGAGGCGAACAACGGCAAGGGGGCCTGGATCGCCCAGAACAACGAGGCCATGAAAGAGGACTTCCTCTATTACCTGAGCGAAAGCCTGGTGAGTGGTACTCGCGGTTTCACCCGGATTGCGCCTGACAAATTCGTCATTGGCCTGCCCGCCAACGTCGATGCCGCTGCCACCGGGTACGTGGTCAACCCGACGGCCGTTTCCAATGCGTTCAAACGCCTCCATGCCAAAGGGCTGTCGATCAAGGGCCTGATGACCTGGTCGGTCAACTGGGACAACGGGTTCAACAAGGACCACGTGCCCTACAACCAGGAATTCAGCCGGCGCTACGGGCCGTTGATCAGCGGTGGCAAGCAGTCCCCGTCAACGCAGGATGAGCCCCTCCCGCAGACCGCCCGCTAGTACTCGATCAAGGAAACATCCGGCAGACGTGCCTGATGCTCCAACAGTCAAGCCTGTTGACTGATCGATGAGGGTAAGCAATGAAAATCCGATGCCTTCCGGCATCGGATTTTTTTTGGCTTTCAAGATGGGTGCCGTCCACCAGGTCCTGGCAGAGGACGGCAGCGTGGAGGACCCGGCTACCGGGTCATTGCAGCTGCTGCGCATCAGTGCCGGCGACAGGCTTGCCTGGGCGCTCAACTGATGAAGATGATCTTCGACACCAGCTCTGCACTGTTCTTGGCCTGAAGCTTCTTCATCAGCCGGGCGCGGTGGACTTCCACGGTGCGGTGGGAAATGCCCAGCTTGCGCGCCACTTCCTTGCAGGTCAGGCCATTGACGATATGCAGCGAGATTTCCCGCTCGCGCGGGGTCAACTGGATCATCGGCGCCGGCTGGCGGTCCAGGCGCTCGAAATGCCAGACCATCAGCTTGAAGGGATCCTCGGCCGTCAGGGAAAAACCGTGGGCGCGGGCCCAGAACACCTCGCCGTTGCGATGCTGCATGAAGCGCTCGTCGGAGTAGAAGGCGCCGGGTCCGTTGCGCAGCCAGTGCTCGCTGCGTTCGCCGATGCTCTGGTAGTCGGCCTGGGAGGGGTACAACAGCAGGGTCAGGTGGCCCTGCAACTGTTCGCGTTCATAGCCGAACAGGCGAACGAAGGCCTGGTTGCAGTCGAGCATCCGGCGATGCCCGGTGATCATCTGCGGTGCGGGGGAAACCTGGAAGGCCAGGCGCTCGAGGTCCTGGAATTGCTGGGCGTATAGGGTCATCAGGCATCCTGCCTCGGGTTTATCGGCGCGTCCCTTTTTTGGGGGGATACGTACTACTTACTGCCGTACGTAGTTGCCCCAACTAGCGTGTGATTCGGGTGCTGAATCATTGTATGGAATACCCGCTTCAAGGACAGAAGAAAATCACCATGACTCACGATTCCGTATCCATCGTCGCTGCCGCCCATAGCCCTTTCGGGCGCCTGGACGGCTTGAACCTCGAAGACCTGATCGTCCAGGTTACCCGCGAGGCCCTGGCAGACGCTGAGATCGACGCTGGACAAATCGACGCGCTGTTTCTCGGGCACTTCAACTCCGGGCTGGTGGCGGATGGTTTCCCCGCCTCGCTGATGCTCCAGGCCGACCCACAACTACGCTTCAAGCCCGCCACTCGCTGCGAGAACGCCTGCGCCTCCGGTTCGGCGGCGATCCAGGCCGGGATCCACGCGATCCGCAGCGGCGCCGCCGAGCTGGTGCTGGTGGTCGGCGCGGAGAAAATGACCGGCAACAGCACCGTCGAAGTCACCCGCGCCCTGGCCGGCGCCGGCTACCAGAACGCCCTCCAGGAGGCCGGCCTGAGTTTCGCCCAGCTGTTTGGCCAGGTGGCGCAGCAGTACGCCGACCGCTACCACAGCCCAATGGCCTCGATGGCCATGATCGCGGTGAAGAACCACGCCAATGCCATGGCCAACCCCCTGGCGCAGATGCACCGCGTGATGGATTTTGAACACTGCAACAACGTTTCCCAGGGCAACCCGCTGATCGCACCGCCGCTGCGCCTGACCGACTGCTCGCTGATCAGTGACGGTGCGGCGGCGATCATCCTGGCTTCGCCGCGGCGCGCCCGTTCGATGCGACGCCAGGTGGCGATCCGCGCCATGACCCAGGTGAACGACTTCCTACCCTTGTCGCGCCGCGACGTGCTGGCCTTCGAGGGGCCGAAACGGGCGATCCACGGGGCCTTGCGCCAGGCTGGCGTGACCCTCGGCGACCTGAGTTTCGCCGAGGTACACGACTGCTTCACCATCGCCGAACTGCTGATCTACGAAGCCATGGGCCTGGCGCCCAGGGGCGAGGGGCACCGGGCCCTCGACGACGGCACCGTGCGCCAGGGCGGACGCCTGCCGGTGAACCTGTCCGGCGGGCTCAAGGCCAAGGGGCATCCGGTGGGCGCCACCGGGGTATCGATGCATGCCCTGGGCTTTGCCCAACTGATCGGCAAACCCATCGGCCTGGGGGTGCCCGGTGCCGAGTTCGGCTTGCTGTTCAACATGGGCGGCATGGCGGTGGCCAACTACGCCAGCGTCCTGCAAGCGGTCAAGGTCTGAGGATGAACATCGCCCATTGGCTGCGCGATGCGGCCGAGCGCTGGCCCCGGCGGCCGGCTCTGTTCGAGGGGCGCCGCCAGGTCGCCGACTACCAGGCGTTTGCCGCGCAGGCCCGGGCCCGCGCGCTGCAACTGCGCCACGCGCACGGCATTGTGCCTGGCGACCGGGTGGCGCTGCTGATGCAGAACAGCTGCGCTTATCTCGAACTGTTGTATGCCATCTGGTGGAGCGGGGCGGTGGCGGTTCCGATCAACAGCAAGCTGCACACCCAGGAAGCCGCCTGGATTGCCGGCAATGCCGGGGCCCGGCTGATCTACACCGATGAGGGCCGAAGCTTCGACGCTGCGACCCTGCCGGCCGGCTGCCGCGAACTGGCCGCGTCCGGGTTGGCCATGCAAGGCCTGGCGCCGAGCGATGAGCTGGTGGAGCCGCACTTGCGGGAGGACACCGACCTGGCCTGGCTGTTCTACACCTCCGGCACCACCGGGCGCCCCAAGGGTGTGATGCTGTCCCATGGCAATCTGATCGCCATGTCCTTGTGCTATCCGCTGGACGTGGATCCGGTGGCCGCTGATGACGCCGTGGTCTATGCCGCGCCGATGTCCCACGGCGCCGGCCTCTACAACTTCATCCACGTGCGCTGTGGCGCCCGGCACGTGGTGCCGGCGTCCCGAGGGTTCCAGGCGGCGGAGTTGTTCGAGCTGGCGCAGGCGCTGGGCCAGGTCAGCCTGTTTGCCGCGCCGACCATGGTCAAGCGCATGGTGGAGCAGGCCCGGCAGCAGGGCTATTGCGGCGAAGGCATCAAGACCATCGTCTACGGCGGCGGCCCGATGTACCTGGCGGACCTCGCCCAGGCCCTGGATACCTTCGGCCCGCGCCTGGTGCAGATCTACGGCCAGGGCGAATGCCCGATGACCATCAGCGCCCTGTCGCGGGAGGCGATTGCCGACCGCGGGCATGCCGACTGGCCGGCCATTGCCGCCTCGGTAGGGCGCGCCCACGCCTGTGTCGAGGTGCGGGTGGTGGATGCTACCGGCCAACCCCTGGCCCCCGGCGAACCTGGGGTGATCGCCGTGCGTGGGGCTGTGGTGATGCAGGGCTACTGGGGCAATCCGCAAGCCACCCGGGAGGCCCTGGTGGACGGCTGGCTGCTCACCGGCGACATCGGTTTCCTGAACGAGCGGGGTTACCTGACCCTGACCGATCGCAGCAAGGATGTGATCATCTCCGGCGGCAGCAACATCTACCCGCGGGAAGTCGAGGAAGTGCTGATCCAGCACCCCGAGGTGTTCGATGTGTGCGTGGTGGGGGAGGCCGACGCCCTGTGGGGCGAGTCGGTGGTGGCCTTCGTGGCCCTGCGCACGGCCGGCAGCCTCGATGCGCAGGCGCTCGAGCAGTGGTTCCTGGCGCGCATGGCCTCGTTCAAGAAACCGAAGAAGTACCTATTTTGCGCCGAGCTGCCGAAAAACAGCTATGGCAAGATTCTCAAGACCCGATTGCGCCAGTGGTTGCAGGACCCCACGGGGCCCTTGAACAACCTCTGAAACGCTGCATTTCATGGATAACACGACGACAGGAGTCACCGACATGGATGTGTCACCTTCCAACTTCCAGCGCCAGCGGCGCCGAGCCTTCATCGGCGCCACTTCCGGCCACTTGATCGAGTGGTACGACTATGGCGTCTACGGCTTCCTGGCCTTGTATATAGGCAAAGCCTTCTTCGTCTCCGACGATCCCACCAGCAGCCTTCTGGCGAGCTTCGCGGCCTTTGCCCTGAGCTTCTTCATCCGGCCCTTGGGCGGCCTGTTCTTCGGCCCCCTGGCCGACAAGATCGGCCGACGCAAGACCCTGATCACGGTGCTGGTGATGATGGCCGGCTCCACCTGCCTGCTGGGCCTGTTGCCGACCTACGCCAGCATCGGCATCGCTGCGCCGGTGATCCTGGTGCTGATCCGCTGTGTGCAGGGCTTCTCCGCCGGTGGCGAGATCGGCACCATCACCAGCTTCATTTCCGAATACGCCGGCCCCGGGCGCCGGGGTTTCGCCACCTGCTGGCTGATGGTCACCGCCGTGCTCGGTCTGCTCCTGGGCGGCGCCGTGGCCAACGGCATGACCTGGGCCCTGGGCGCCGAGCTGATGCAGGAGTGGGGCTGGCGGATCCCGTTCCTGCTCGCCGGTCCCCTGGGCTTCATCTCGCTGTATATTCGCCTGAAGCTGGAAGACAGCCCGGAGTTCCTCGCCCTGGTAGAGGCCGGGCAGACCTCCAAGGCGCCGCTGCGCGAGGTCTGGCAGTGGAAGCGCTCGATCGCCCTGGTGTTCTTCATCATTACCCTGCACAGCTCGATCTTCTACCTGGTGCTGACCTTCGCCTCGACCTACATGTCCAACACCCTCAAGTTCGACAGCGGCACCACCTTGCTCTATGTGTTCGTCGCCAGCCTCTCGGCGGCGGTGGTCATGCCCTTCGGTGGCGCCTTCACCGATCGCTACGGGCGCAAGCCGTTCCTGATGGTGATCGGTACCCTGGCGACCCTGGCCATGTACTGGTTCTTCAAGACAGCGCCCAACGCCACCCCGGCCACCCTGTTCTGGCCGCTGATGGCCGTGGCGATCCTGTTCGGGCTCTACGCGTCCTCGACCTACGCGCTGATGAGCGAGCTGCTGCCGACCCGCATCCGCTCCACCGGCATCGCCGTGGCCTACAACATCCCGGTGGCAGTGTTCGGCGGCAGCGCGCCGCTGATTTCCACCTGGCTGATCAAGCTCACTGGCGACATCACCGCGCCCTGGTACTTCTACGTGGCGACCGGAGTCGCGTCGCTGCTGGCCCTGGTAGTGCTGCGCAAGGAGGACTTCGTCGCCTGTACCCACGACGCCCGGCCCCAGGGCCGCGGGGCTGCGCAACTCCTGGTCAACCCGCAAGCTTGAGCCCACCTGTCGGCGCCGGCCCCGGCTGACTGACGCCACCCGGCCGCGCGTCGCGGCCTGGCGGCCAGGACGTCGGTATGGGGCAGTGGTGGGCAATGGCATCGGGCGGGTCGAACAAGCGCATAGCTGCAACGCTCGGTGTCAGCTCGGAAACAGGAAAGTCCCGCGAGCGGCCAGTCAGGACTGGCCCCTTTTGTCTATGGCAGGGGATCCGGTTTATGGATCAAAGGCTGTCTGGGTCGCCGAAAAACATCTGGATCCGCGAGCGCAACCAGCGTTCGCCCGGGTCGTTGTCCTGGGAGCCGCGCCAGGCCATGTGCAGGTCGAAGGTGCGCGCCGGCAGGGGCAGGTCTTCGGCGCGCACGCCGCCGGCGGCGGTCAGGGCGTCGGCGGTGTAGTCCGGCACGGTGGCGACGATGTCGGTGCCGCTGAGCAGGGTGCTCAGGCCGTTGAACTGCGGCACCGCGAGCACCACGTGACGCTTGCGCCCGAGTTTTTCCAGCTCTTCATCGATAAAGCCACTGAGGTCGCCGGCGAATGACACCAGGGCGTGGGGGCGGGCGCAGAAGTCGTCGAGGCTCAGGGCGCCGGGCATGCTGTCGGCCCGCAGCAGCTTGGGCAGGCTGCGACGCAGCACCTTGCGCTTGGCGTTGGCCGGCAGGTCCTGGGTGTAGCTGACACCAATGGATATTTCGCCGGAGGCCAGCAGGGCCGGCATCAGCAGGTAGTTGGCGCGGCGCACCACCAGCACGATCCCCGGCGCTTCGGCGCGCAGGCGCTTGAGCAGCATCGGCAGCAGGGCGAATTCGACGTCGTCGGACAGGCCGATGCGGAACACCGCGGTACTGGTCGCCGGGTCGAATTCGGCGGCGCGGCTGACCGCGGTGGAGATCGAGTCGAGGGCGGGCGAGAGCAGGGCGAAGATTTCCACCGCCCGGGCCGACGGCTCCATGCTGCGCCCGGTGCGCACGAACAGCGGGTCGTCGAACAGGCTGCGCAGGCGCGACAGCGCCGCACTGATGGCCGGCTGGCCGAGGAAGAGTTTCTCCGCCGCCCGGGTCACACTGCGTTCATGCATTAATGTTTCGAACACGATCAACAGGTTCAGGTCGACACGACGCAGGTCATTACGATTCATCTTGAGTCCTGGCAGAGTCAGCAAACTTGACGAGAGCGACCATATGAGAACAATGGCCGGCATGAATCTTACGGGGAAAGGCTGCTACTCTGCACCGGCTAATTGTTTTTTCCTGTAAGGAAGCCTGCGCTCTGGCACGCTGTTTATCGTTGTTGCAGGTGCCGCGGAATCAATGACAGGCATGTCGACTATTAATAGCCACTGATGGTCTTGGCCAGAAAGCCCAGATAGAGTTCAGGGCATTAGAGGTTACTTTGACGAGGTTTGCGATGTCCCGCACGATCCGTTTTCACAAGTTTGGTCCGGCCGAGGTGCTCAAGTGCGAAGAGCATGCGGCCGCTCTGCCTGCGCCAGGCGAAGTGCAGGTGCGTGTCGAAGCGATCGGCATCAGTTGGTACGACGTGCTCTGGCGCCAGAACCTGGCGTCCTCCCATGCCCGCCTGCCTTCCGGCCTTGGCCATGAGATGGCCGGCGTGGTGACTGCGGTCGGCGAAGGCGTCGATGATCTGGCCGTGGGCGACAAGGTGGCCAGCTTCCCGGCCGAAAGCCCGAACGATTATCCGGTCTATGGTGAGCTGATTGTCCTGCCACGCTCGGCGCTGACCCGCTATCCCGATGTGCTCAGCCCGATCGAAGCAGCGGTGCATTACACGCCGCTGCTGGTGGCCTACTTTGCCTATGTCGACCTGGCGCGGGTCAAGCCCGGGCAGTTCGCCCTGGTTACCGATGCCAGCCACTGCGCCGGTCCGTCCTTTGTCCAGCTGGGCAAGGCACTTGGCGTGCGGGTGATTGCCGCGACCAAGACCGCTGAAGAGCGTGAGTACCTGTTGTCCCTGGGTGCCGAGAAAGTCATCGTCACCGAAGAGCAGGACCTGCTCATGCAGATCAACAAATACACCGACAACCGTGGTGTCGACGTGGTGTTCGATGGCCTCGGCGGTCCGCAGATGTCGATGCTCGGCGACGTCCTGGCCCCACGCGGCAGCCTGGTGCTGTACGGCCTGCAAGGCGGCAACCAGACACCGTTCCCGGCCTGCGCGGCGTTCCAGAAGAACATCCAGTTCTTCGTGCACTGCATCGGCAACTTCACCGGCAAGCCCGAGCTGGGCATCATCCAGGACCAGGTGGCCTTGCAGCGCGCCTTGCGCGACATCAACCAGCTGACGGCGGACCGTGTGCTGCTGCCGCTGAAGACCCGGGTCTTCCCGTTCAACGAGTTCGTCGAAGCCCACCGCTACATGGATGAATGTCCTTGTCGCGAACGGGTCGCACTGCAGGTCGAACCGGCCTGATCCTGACGCCAGGGTTCGCCATCGCGCACTCTGGCGTTTCTGTCTTTGCGGTCACTCCCTTCTTTATTCCTGCCTCGATCCTGAGAGGCTTGCGCGCAGCTGCCGACCATGGCCTGTATCAAGCTGGCCATAGCTGCCTATTGTGCGAGCCGCCACGGATAGATCCCGTCGCGTTGCGGTCAAACTGCCAGTAAACTGCGCAGCACTCACCGAACCATCCATTTCCCGAGGTTTTGCATGACACTCAGTCCTTTTGCGGGCAAACCGGCACCGACAGAATTGCTGGTCGATCTTCCGCGACTGGTAACGGCCTACTACACCGGCCAGCCCGATGCCGCCATCTCTACCCAGCGGGTCGCCTTCGGCACCTCGGGGCATCGTGGCAGCTCGTTCGATCTGAGTTTCAACGAATGGCACGTCCTGGCCATCAGCCAGGCGATCTGCCTGTATCGCCAGGCCCAGGGCATCGATGGCCCGCTGTTTGTCGGCATTGACACTCACGCGCTGTCCACCCCGGCCGGCGCCAGCGCCCTGGAAGTGCTGGCCGCCAACGGCGTGACCGTGATGATCGCCGCGGGCGACGAGTACACCCCGACGCCGGCGGTGTCCCACGCGATTCTCTGCTACAACCGTGGTCGCACCAGCGGCCTGGCCGACGGCATCGTGATCACCCCGTCGCACAACCCGCCACAAAGCGGTGGCTACAAGTACAACCCTACCAACGGCGGCCCGGCCGACACCCACATCACCAAGTGGATCGAAGCCAAGGCCAACGAACTGCTGGCCAACAAGCTGGCCGGCGTGAAGCGCATCAGCTACGAGCAGGCGCTGAAAGCCGACACCACCCATCGTCATGACTACGTCAACACCTATGTCGCCGACCTGATCAACGTTATCGACCTGGATGCCATCCGCAACGCCAAGCTGCGCCTGGGCGTCGATCCGCTGGGCGGAGCAGGGGTGCGCTACTGGTCGGCGATTGCCGAGCACTATCGCCTCGACCTGGAAGTGGTCAACAAGGAAGTCGATGCGACTTTCCGTTTCATGTCCGTCGACTGGGATGGCCAGATCCGCATGGACCCGTCGTCCGGCTATGCGATGCAGGGCCTGATCGGCCTGAAGAATCGTTTCGACGTGGCTTTCGGCTGCGATCCGGACCACGACCGCCACGGTATCGTGACCCCGACTGGCGGCCTGCTGGCGCCGAACAATTACCTGGCGGTGGCCATCGACTACCTGTTCCAGAACCGCCCGCAATGGCGCGCCGACGCGGCCGTGGGCAAGACCGTGGTCAGCAGTGGCCTGATCGACCGCGTGGCCGCGCGCCTGGGCCGTCGCCTGTACGAAGTGCCGGTGGGCTTCAAGTGGTTCGCCGACGGCCTGTTCGACGGCTCCCTGGGCTTTGGCGGTGAAGAAAGCGCCGGTGCTTCGTTCCTGCGCAAGGACGGCGGCGTCTGGAGCACCGACAAGGATGGCCTGATCCCGGCTTTGCTTGCCGCGGAAATGACCGCCCGCACCGGTCGCGACCCGAACCAGGCCTACCGCGCCTTGTGTGACGAGTTGGGCGAGCCGTTCTCGGTGCGCGTCGATGCCAAGGCCAATCCGCAGCAGAAGGCGCTGCTGAGCAAGCTGTCGCCGCAGCAGGTGACTTCGACCCAGCTGGCCGGCGAAAGCATCCAGCAGATCCTCAGCCATGCGCCGGGCAACGACCAGGCGATCGGCGGCCTCAAGGTCATGACCGAGAACGGCTGGTTCGCCGCGCGTCCATCGGGCACCGAAGACATCTACAAGATCTACGCCGAGAGCTTTATTGGCGACGAGCACCTGAAGCAATTGGTGCAGGAAGCGCAGACCCTGGTGGACGGCGCGATCAGCGGTTGATCCGCGATAAGACCCGTAAGCCGGACAAAAAAAGGGGCGACCAGATGGTCGCCCCTTTTTATTGCTGCTGTGTCTTGTAGGAGCGAGGCTTGCCCGCGATGGCTGCCGTTTGAGCGACAACGATCTTCAGCTAGTACGGGAAGGGCGGCTTTGCCGCCCATCGCGAGCAAGCTTCGCTCCTACAGAAGCCGACCGTTTCTTCGCTGTCTCAAGCCAGGTCCACCAGGACGATTTCGCTGTCCTCGAGGGCGGTGACCCGCAGCAGGCGTTCATCCTCGACCGCGACACCGTCTCGAGCTTCGGCGCGCAAGCCGTTGACTTCAATCACCCCGGTCGCCGGTACCAGGTAGGCTCGGCGCCCGTTGTCCAGCGAGTACTCGGCAGACTCGCCGGCCTTCAGGTTGGCGGCCACCAGCCGCGCATCGGCACGGATCCGCAGGCTCTGGTCATCGCCTTGCTTGCCGCTGGCCAGGGTCACGAAACCCTCGCGCTGGCCTTTGGGGAACGGCTTGGCGCCCCAGGACGGCGCCGAACCGGCCTCGTTGGGGATGATCCAGATCTGGAAGATCTTGGTTGCGCCGGCTTCCAGGTTGTATTCGCTGTGGGCGATCCCGGTGCCGGCGCTCATCACCTGCACGTCGCCAGCCTCGGTACGGCCCTTGTTGCCCAGGTTGTCCTGGTGGGTAATCGCGCCTTCACGGACGTAGGTGATGATCTCCATGTCGCGGTGCGGGTGCTGCGGGAAACCGCTGCCGGGGGCGATCACGTCGTCGTTCCACACGCGCAGGTTGCCCCAGTTCATGCGTTTGGGGTCGTAGTACTCGGCGAACGAAAAGTGGTGGTGGGCATCCAACCAGCCATGATGGGCGCCGCCCAGGGATTTGAAGGGTCTGAGTTCAAGCATGATCGTCTCCTGTCAGGGTTCGTCATGGGCGCCTTGATTGAGCCGCAGAACGAGACCGGTGGGTTGATGGCGCCCATCATCCATCAGCCAAACATCGATAAAAAGCGCAAAAAATGCCGTAATCCGATCTAATAAGTAGATATATTTTGTAACCTTTCTTCTGCTTTCAAACATTCAATTGATGGCTTAAGTGAATGACCTGTAAGCATTTCACTAGAAGTCATCGACGAATGAAGCGACCATACCGCCCCATACAGCCTCACACCCTGGAGTCAGCGTGCCGCAACACACACCCGATCTTCCTCCCGAACTCTTGCCCCTGGCCGAAATGCCGCTGCTCAAGCGCTTGGCGGCCAGGTTCTTCGGTCACGGCCTCAGCCGCCTGCGCGCCCAGCATCGCGCGTCCTGGTTGCACGGCCAGGCGGATGGCTTTCGCAGCGGGCACACCGCCGGGGTGGAGTACGGTTACCAGGAGGGCAAGGCCGAAGGCCTGGAGCAGGGCCGTCAGGTCCTGCTGATTCGCGACAGCCGCTCCACCGAGCATCCGGCGCCCGGCGTCGACGATCATCTGTTCGACGATTGGCGCCTGCCGCTGAGCGCCGAGCTGAAGAAACGCATCAAGGCTGACGTTGGCCGCCTGCTGCCGGCCCATGCCCAGCCCAGCAGCGCGCAATGGAAGATGATCTTCAGCGAAACCCCGTCGACCTCGGTGATTGCCGGCGCGGGTGCGGGCAAGTCGACCTCCCTGGTCCTGCGCATCCTGCTGCTCAATCATTACCTGGGCTTCGAGCTCGACTCGATGACCGTGGTGACCTTCACCCGCGAGTCGCGCAAGGACTTCATCAACAAGCTGATGGAGGTGTTCGCGCTCTGGGGCCGGCCCCTGGGGCTCAAGGAGGCGCGGGAACTGGTGCGCACCTTCCACTCGCGTATCCTGCCGATGGTCCGCAGCCTGCCGGGCTTCGAGCGCCTGCAGGCGTTCGAGAACCTCAGCGATCGCCCGGTGGCGGGGGATCTGGAGGTCGACAGCAATCCCTTCGACCTGCGGATCAACGACGCCCAGCGCAAGCACCTGAATGCCTGTTATCAAGCCTTGCATCGGCGCGACGGGCGTTTCCGCGAGGCGATCAAACCGTTGCTGCGCCACGCCCTGCAACTCAAGGAACTGGAGCGTGATCACCCGGATGTGCAAAAACGCATGGCCGTGACCGAACTGGCGGCCAAGCGCGACGAAGAGCTGTGCGACACCCTCGAAGACCTGTGGTTTCGCGCCGGGGCCTGGCCGATCAAGGGCATCGAGCCGAACCGGCAGACGGTGGAGATCAACGGCTCGCAATTCCACTGCCATGGCTACATCGCCGAGCTGGATGCCTGGGTGGTGCTGGGGTTCGATCCTCGGGAAAACCCGCAACTGAGTCGCCCCGGATCGAAGCTTTCGGTACGTGCGGAGTGGGCGGTAAAGCGCACCCTGTTTCAAGCTTTATGTCGTAAACCTATGATTTGGCTGGATAGTTACGATTCAGCAAAGCGGGTTTTGTCGTCTCTGGCCGGCGACGCCACGGCCGGGCCGGGCTTCGATTACAAGGTCAAGGGCGAGCTGGCTTCGGCGCCGCTGCTGGACTGTTTTGTCGCCGCGGCCGGGTTTATCGAGAACCTCGGGCTGGATGTGTCGGTGGCCGTGGGCCAGATGGTTTTCCCCCAGGACGACCCGGATCGCTACTTCTTCGAGGCCCTGAGCCTGTTCTGGCGGGCGCTGGACGACCATCTGCTCGACCAGTCGCCGCCGATCATGAGCTACAACCGCATGTTCTCGCTGTTCGGCGAGAACACCCCGGAGAACTTCAAGCTGCTCAGCGATGAGCGGCTGCGGCCGATGTCGCACCTGATGATCGACGAATTCCAGGACGTCTCGCCGCAGATCGTCTCGTGGATTCGCGCCAGCCTGCGCGAGATCCGCAGTCGCGGGCCGGCGATGCATGTCGGGCGTGGGGCGCAGCGCTCGTCGTTGCTCTGCGTGGGGGACGACTGGCAGTCGATCTACGGCTGGCGTGGCAGTTCGCCGAAGTACTTCATGGAGTTCAACAAGGAATTCCCGTCGCCGGCCACCAGCCGGGTGATGCTCAGTGAGAACTATCGCAGCCATCAGCACATCATCGACGCGGCGGAACATATCGTTCGCGCGGCGCCGGCGATTGCCGGGAAGAAGGCCAAGGCCAGCGGCGAACCCAAGGAAGTGTTGCCGGTGAATGTGCTGGACCGCGACGACCAGGGGCTGGCAGCGCGGCTGGCGGAGCACTATCGCAACGGTGATTCAATCTTGATGCTGTTTCGAAAAAGTAGCGATAAGTTATTGATAGAAGAGCATATTTTACCAATAGTTAATGTTGATTCTAGGTTGCCGGCGGAAGAGCGACGCCTCAAACAGCTGACCTACCACAGCTCCAAGGGCTTGCAGGCGGATGCGGTGTTCCTGCTTGGTGACTGCCAGCACCTGACCAGTTCGCCCTACAAGAACCAGGTCTATCGCATGGCCGGGCTGGGCAAGGATGGCGACAGTGAGCCCTACGACAATGCGCAGAAGGACGAGACCCTGCGCCTGGCCTATGTCGGCATCACCCGGGCGGTGAAACATTGCTACTGGTATGTGGACAGCCCGGACACCCAGGCGGCCAACGCGCCCAAGGCGTCGGACCGGATTCCCCAGGGCAAGCCGTTCTTCGCCGACCTGCGGGCATGAAAAAGCCCGCGCAACGGCGGGCTTGAGAACAACCTGGGGCGGGTCAAGAAAAGAGAGCGGCCCTAGGCTTTCAGGGCGAGTGGCGGCATGAAGGCCTCCAGCTCGTCTTCCACCGCCTCGATTATTCGTTCGACATCGGTGGCGTTCATCACAGTGGCGCAGGGGATGCCGGCAATGGCGATCATGGTCTCCCCGCTGGCACGATCGAAGAGCCGGGCGATCATGCTGCCGGGTGCATCCATGCTGGCCTCGAAGCCCATGGGGTGAAAATGCCAGCGCATCAGCTGGCAGGCGTTGGGAAAGGTGACTTTGCTGGCGGAGACTCTATTCATGGATTGCCCACCTTGTTCATTGAGCGCTTCCTTGTGCTCGCGGTAGGTATGGAAGGACCGTCAATGGACCAACCTGTGGAGCTTTTAAAAATAGCACCGGGATATGACATTCAACGGCTTTTTTTCAGGCCGTTTGGCAATTGCCTTGCACTTTTTTGATGCAGGTCATTTCCGCTAGCGGTTTAGGCAAAACGCCAGTATCCAGGGGCCATGCATTGGCCATTGAAGCGCTGGACGAACTTCGGCAAGCTGCGCCTTTCCGTCCCCCGAGTACCTTAATGTCTGCCCTTGATGATGGCCCGGCGCAAACCCAGGCCACCGGCGAGACGGTGCTGCGCTATCACCTGTGCTGGAAGCACCGCGACCTCGATGGCGTCATGGCGCTGTATCACCCGGAAATCCAATACAACGACTTTTTCCAGAACCGCACCCTGGGCCTGGACGAGTTGCGCGAATACGTGCGCAACAGCATGCCGCGCGCGCCCGACGAGGCCCTGGAGCACAGTGACCGCATCCGCCTGGACGGCAATACCGCGTTCATTCAATACCAGGTGACCCTGCGCGGCGGACAGGGTCTGGTGTCGTTTCGCGCCAGCGAGGCGATCACCGTGCGCGACGGCCTGATCTGGCGCGTCAACGAATACGCTTCCCTGGTGCGCGAGGCGGCGCTGAGCAAGGCCGGTGGCGGCGCGCGGCCGGCGGCCAGCCGCCTGGGCCTGTCGCCGCGCCAGCTGAGCTTCATGGCCGAGGACCTGCAGCAGTACTTCGAGCGCCAGCAGCCGTACCTCGACCCGGAGCTGGACCTGCAGCGGGTGGCGAAGGAGTGCGGCTACAGTCGCAACCAGATCTCCTACCTGCTCAACCAGGTGCTGGGGCAGAGTTTCTACCGCTACGTGAACCAGGCACGCTTGCAGCATTTGCTGGCGGCGCTGGACCAGGCCGCGCCGCCGGTGCGTATCGACGAGCTGGCGTTCGACGCCGGCTTCAATTCGCTGTCGGCGTTCTACAGCTGTTTCCGCCAGCACACCGGCCTGTCGCCCAAGGCTTATGCCAAGCAAATTTCTTTGCGTGCACGCGCGCAAGACAGCCCCTGAGCCCAGGCACTAGGATCGCCGCCATCGAAGTTCGGGTGGCGGAGTGCGTGTATGCCAGCGTGGCGCAACATCAGTTTATGGATGGATCAGCTCGACGAGCCGCTGCTGGCCCGGCCGTCGCTGGAGCAGGACCTGGATGTCGACGTGGCGATCATCGGCGCCGGTTATACCGGGCTGTGGACCGCCTATTACCTCAAGCGCCTGGCGCCGACCCTGAACATCGCCATCGTCGAGGCGCAGACCGCCGGCTTCGGCGCCTCCGGGCGCAACGGCGGCTGGCTGATGGGCAACCTGCTGGGGGAGGACCGGCTGCTGGCCGGGCTCAGCGCGCAGCAGCGCCGCGCCTCCTTCGACTTGCTGCACGGCATTCCCGATGAGGTGGCCAGCGTCCTCGAGCGTGAAGGCATCGACTGCGATTACCGCAAGGGCGGGGTGCTGTACTGCGCCGCGCGTTATCCCGAGCAGGAAGTCACCCAGCGCCGCTACCTGGACAAGCTCTACCGCCAGGGCCTCGACGAGCGCGACTACCGCTGGCTGAGCCCCGAGCAACTGGCCCGGCAGATTCGCGTGGCCAAGGCCTACGGCGGCATCTACGCGCCCCATTGCGCGACCATCCAGCCGGCGAAGCTGGTGCGTGGCCTGGCCCGGGCCGTGGAGCGCCTGGGCGTGCCTATCTACGAAAACAGCCCGGTCAGCCACTGGCAGTCCGGCAGCCTGCAAACCGCCACGGCCAGCGTGCGTTGCCGCTGGATAGTGCCGGCGGTGGAGGGCTATTCGGTAACCCTGCCGCCCCTGGGCCGTTACCAGCTGCCGGTGCAAAGCCTGCTGGTGGCCACCGAGCCCTTGCCAGCCGCGACCTGGGACGAGATTGGCCTGAGCCAGGGCCAGGCGTTCAGCGAAAGCAGCCGCCAGGTCACCTACGGCCAGCGCACCGCGGATAACCGCCTGGTGTTCGGCGCCCGCGGCGGCTACCAGTTCGCCGGCAAGCTGCGCCACGACTTCGACCTGACCCGCAGCGAAGTCGAGCTGCGGCGCTACCTGTTCAGCGAGCTTTTCCCGCAGCTGAAAAACGTGCGGATCACCCATTCCTGGGGCGGCAACCTGGGTATGTCGCGGCACTTCCGGCCGCACATGCTCTGCGACCGCCGGCACGGCATCGCCTTGTCCGGCGGCTACGGCGGCGAAGGCGTGGGCGCCAGCAACCTGGGCGGGCGGACCCTGGCCGAGCTGATTCTCGAGCGCGACAGCGAGCTGACCCGCCAGCCCTGGGTGATCCCCGAGGGTGGCCTCGACGCCTTGCGCGCCTGGGAACCGGAGCCGTGCCGCTGGCTGGGCTACAACGCGATCATTCGCAGCTTCGTCCATGAAGACCAGACCCTGGCCAACCCGGCCACGCCGCCCTGGCGCCGCCGGCTGGCCAGCCGGGTGGCGGGTTTCATGGAAGGGCTGATGCACTGAGCCAGGTTTTTTACAGCAGTTTCCACAGCGGTTTTTCCATCGACAGGTAGCGCCATGAGCATCACTCAATTCAAGAACACCGCCCACGCCACCCTGGAGCAATCGGCCCCGGTGGCCGTGCCCCTGGGCAGTCCGGTCGCCGTGACTTCGGTGACCTGTGTCGAGCGCAACGACGGCGTCGAAACCGGCATCTGGGAGTGCACGCCCGGGCGCTGGCGGCGGCAGATCGTTGCCCAGGAGTTCTGCCATTTCATCCAGGGGCGTTGCACCTTCACTCCGGACAACGGCGAACCCCTGCTTATAGAAGCCGGCGATGCACTGATGTTGCCGGCCAACAGCACCGGGACCTGGGACATCCAGGAAACCGTGCGCAAGACCTATGTGTTGATTTTCTGATCCTTTGATTGCCTGCCAATAAAAACAACCCACACAGGAATCGCCCCATGATCCGTAAAAAACCGGCTTTATCGCTGTGCGTGCCGTTGCTGCTGGTGGCTTCCTTTAGCCAGGCGGCCGAGACCGTGAAGATCTACAACTGGTCGAGCTACATCTCCCCGGACACCCTGAAGAACTTCCAGAAGGAAACCGGCATCGGTTTCAGCTACGACGTCTACGACAGCAACGAAACCCTGGACGGCAAGCTGATGACCGGCCGCTCCGGTTATGACGTGGTGTTTCCCTCCAACCACTTCATGGCCCGGCAGATCGAGGGCGGGGCGCTGAAGAAACTCGACAAGAGCCAGTTGCCGAACTGGAAGAACCTCAATCCGGTGCTGCTCGAGGCCTTGCAGACCAACGACCCGGGCAACGAGCACGGCTTCCCGTACCTCTGGGGCAGTACCGGGATCGGCTACAACGTCGCCAAGGTCAAGGCGGTGCTGGGGGACAACGCGCCGGTGGATTCCTGGGACCTGATCTTCAAGCCCGAATACATGCAGAAGCTGCAGAAGTGCGGGGTGGCGATCCTCGACAACGGCCCCGAGCTGCTGCCGGCGGCGCTGAATTACCTGGGCCTGCCGCACCACAGCAAGAACCCCGAGGACTACAAGAAGGCCGAAGCGTTGCTGCTGAAGATCCGGCCTTACGTCAGCTACTTCCATTCCTCCAAGTACACCGGCGACCTGGCCAATGGCGATATTTGCGTAGCGGTGGGCTTCTCCGGCGATGTGCTGCAAGCCGATAGCCGGGCCAAGGAAGCCAAGAACGGCGTGGAAATCGGTTATGCGATTCCCAAGGAAGGCGCGCCGATCTGGTTCGACATGGTGGCCATGCCCAACGACGCGCCGGACGAAAAGGCCGGGTACGCCTACATGAACTACCTGCTGCGCCCGGAGGTGATGGCCGAGATCACCAACCATGTGCACTAGTAAGTTAAGTGGAATGCTTTTCTCCCTGAGCTATGCTGAGTCGCTCAATGTCAGGAGGCGCGACTATGGCTTCCCACTTGTCCTACCAGCTGATCTTGGACCGGCACCCAACGGTCCAGGACTGGTTATTCATCCTTTCGAGTCTGGGGCGCACACCGGCGACCGTGGATGCCTATGCGCGGGCGTTAGCGCATTACCTTGGTTATTGCGAAGCTCTCCAGTTAACACCAGAAAACGTCAGGCTCGAGCAGATTACGTTGTACATCCGCGAGTTGTTGCCCGGGCAACCCGAGGCGGTGGCCAACTCGACGCTGCATCAACGTTTGACGGCCATTCGATTGTGGTATGACCACCTTGTTTTTTTAGGTCTTTGCGAGAAAAACCCGCTGCCCCGTGGCCAATATTCACCGCAACGGTCGCTCACCAGTCACTCAGGATTTAGCCGAGGACTGGTAGCTCGGTTAATTAAACTGCCTGCTGTCCCGAATGACGATGACTGGTTGCGCATTGTGGCAGTAGCATCCCGGGCATCACTTCGAGATAGATTGATGCTTGCTCTTGCTTACTATGGGGCATTACGTCGTGCTGAAGTAGTGGCATTACAGTTGGAGGATTTGGATCTTGCGCATCGTTTGATGACTTTGCGAGCAGAGACGACTAAAAGCAGACGCAGCCGCATAGTCTGTTACAGCCCAGCGGTTGCACCTATGTTGTGTGAGCATCTTCGGCATTTACACGCAGCTGGTTGGCGCAGCGGGGCGCTGTTTCGCTCGGACTCTGACCGCAATCGGGGGCAGCCCTTGACGCGTTGGACTTGGAGTAAAACCGTAGCCGGATGGGCTAGCGCGGCCGAGCTCAGGGACTTCAGTACGCACAGTTTACGTCATTTACGCTTGACCCATCTCGCACGCGCCGGCTGGAAACTACACGAGCTTACAACCTATGCCGGTCACAGTGACCCTAAGACTACCTTGGTCTACCTCCATCTGTCGGGTATGGACTTGGTCTTTCGAATGGCACAATCGGTAGCCGTTCAGGATGCTCAGTTAGTGGATACTCTTTTTCGTTGTTCGGAGTAGCTATGAACGACTTTTCGCTGATTGAGCAAAGAAAAAATGCTACCTATCAACCTTTTAATCTTTCTGGATTTAATCTTTCTCCCATCTGTAGCGAAGTTGAGTTGCAAGCCATCGCTTCGCGGCTGCAACGATCAAACTGGGAGTGTCTGCAAACAACTGCACCGCGGTTGCTGGAGCCGTTGTTGGCGGTCGTTACGCTCAGTGGTGTCTCAATAGAAGTCGCCAAACTATCGATTGCAGCACTACTTTGGCGTACCAGCAAAAGCAAAACTCCATGTTGGCGTTGGTCAGAAGCCCAGTGGCTAGACTTGTTGAACTCGTCCAGTGGCTCTCGAGTGTATCTGGCGGCTGTGGCCTATCATTTGAGCGGTTTTCGGTCATTTAAGAAGATTAAAAAGTTTCGTCAGCCGGCCCTCTATGCCGTGGCCATCTTTGGGCATTCGATTGTTATGGTCGAGCAGGCGCGTCTTACGAAGGTTCTGCATTCTCAGGGGTATGCGCAACAAAACTTAGACCTATTTTTGTCCAACGCTCTTGGCACCTTAATGCTTGAAAACGGCGATCCTCGTTTGGATAGTTTTACTGCAGATTTACTACGCAGCGGGCAAGCTCATCGCCAGGAAAACGTGGCTCGCGCCATCGGCAAGATTTCACGAGGTCTAGCCGCAATGGGGATCATTGATCATCCACTACATATGAGAGGGTATGTAGGCTGGCGGGAGAAGAGCATCGAGGGGGTGAGTTTTCAATGGGTTGAGTGGTGTCGCCGTTGGCGAGATACCTCAACGCTACGACCAAGAACTCGGGAAAGCAATTACAGTCTGATTTTAAGAGCTGGGCTTTGGTTGAGCCAAACAGCTCCTCACATAACATCTCCCTCTGATTGGGAAATGGCCACGTGTGCCGATTTCATTGCCGCCGTGGATCGAATGGTCATAGGTGAGTGGTCATTGGAATCGGCGCCGGCCAGGCGCCCGCCGGGGCTAGGAGAACCGATCGCGGCGAACTCCAAAAAGGGCTTTTTGCACGCCATGCGGCGATTTTTTATCGACGTGGAACTGTGGGGATGGTGCCGACTACGCTTCAGCCCTCGTTATCATCTGGCGACGCCACGGACGATAGCCTTTAGCAGTGGCGTCAATCCTCGAGTGATCGACGATTCCATCTGGCTTAAGCTGATTTGGGCCAGCTTGCACCTCGAGCAGGAGGACTTACTTTCTGAGATCCATTACCCGCTGAGCATGATTAAGGCCATGGCTGTCATATGGACCCATGCAGGGTTGCGCAGTAATGAAATTATCCGCCTAGCCCGTGGATGCACTCATGCTCAGGATAATGACATCGTTCATGACGACGGATCCTTGATCAAGGCGGGAACCCTCTGTTATCTCGATATCCCTGCCAGTAAAACCTTTAAAGAGTTCGTCAAACCGGTTGCAGTAGTAGTCAAGGCATGTGTCGATGCATGGCTGCTTGAGCGTCCCGAGTATCAAGCTCCGTTGCTGGATGAGCGGACTGGTGAGCGAGTTGAGTATTTATTCCAATATAGGGGTAAGCGCATGGGCACCTCGATATTGAACAAGACAATTATCCCGATCCTCTGCGCCAAAGCCGGGGTTGGGTTGCAGGACAGTCGAGGGCAGATTACTAGTCATCGTGGCCGGGCCTCGGCGGTGACGGCGTTAGCCAATGTGCCACAGGGGATGTCCTTGATCGAGTTGATGCAATGGTCAGGGCATAATTCGCCAACTTCCACCATGCATTACATCCGCATTCGTCCAACCAAACTCGCCGCTTCGTTTGTCAAAGCGGACCAAATGTCTCATATGGTTTCACTGCTGATTGATCACGACGTCATTGCCCGTCATTCGGACGAGCCTTATGCCTTTTACGATCTAGGCGATTCATACTGTGCCAATCCTTTTTGGAGCCGTTGCCCGCATCGCATGGCCTGTGCTGGTTGTGACTTCAACCTGCCAAAAGCCAGCGCAAGGGCTCAGGCCTTGGAAAGCAAAGTTTCCATTGGGCGATACCTGGAGGCAGTGCCGCTGACGATTGATGAGCGGGCAATTGTGGAAGGTGATTTGGAGAAGTTAGACAGTCTTATTCGAAAGCTGGACAATGTCCCAACATTGGATGGTCGTACGCCAAATGAAATTGAGATGAAAAAAGTCTGAACTTTAGAGGGTGTAGACAAGATAAACTAAACGTTCAACATCCCGAGCGAGCAACGGGCTTCGATATGGCTGTAGCCCTGATCGGACATTAGGGCTGTGCAGCCTCGCGTTTGAGCTCAGCGGAAAAGGAAGGATGTTGCTTGGTCATTAGGCACCTCTATCTGGTGAGTATTCTCATCTAAATAAGTGTCCGGTTTAATTAGATCACTATATGACGGGTAGAAGTTGGCGAGAAGCTAGGCTGATAGCTGAGCGTAATGGCTTATGGCGTCTTGTTTCAGCGTCGCTTCATTGACGTCATGCTGTCTTTTTTGTTGCCTCTTGAAGCGCTCGTTTGAGCCGCAGTAGCGTGGCCAGACCGGTTGTCCGGTTGATCCTCATGCTCCGCGTTTTTCATGGTCTCAAAATGCTACTATTCGCGATCGAATTGTGACACTACGTGAACGCGAGGGACGGCATTTGCAAGATCATGAATATTCGGTCATAGGCCATAGCAGGAGCACTGTTGGCCGCTACCTCGGCATGCTGGCCACCGTTGTTGTCTCCTTGCTTCCCGCCGTGGGTATTGGATTGTCAGAGGCGATGGCTAAGATCGGGCTGCCGGAGTGGGGGAAATATTTCCTCGTCATTCCCGTCACCGCAGGTGTGATCTACAGCATCATCCACTGGTGCTTCAACAAATTCGCTTGGCGCCCTCTTAGCCACCTCTCACATATCCCTTATATCGCAGGCCAATGGCACTGTGAAGGAAAGACGTATGCGGACGATGGAAGCGTTGCTCATCACTGGGAAGCGGAACTGAACATTTCCCAGACCTGGGAAAAAATCCGTGTCCGGCTCGAAACCAAGTCATCCATTTCGCACAGCATCTCGGTCGCCCTGATTCCCGAAGCTGATGGCTGCTGGATGCTCATGTACAGCTATATGAACCAGCCCAAGGTTGGCAACCTCGGCCTCAACTCTCATAAGGGCTACGCGGAAATGAGGTTTGCCAAAGGACTGAAAGCTGCGGAAGGCGAATATTTCACGGCGAAGAGCCGTGGAACGGTTGGGTCCATGAAGTTCACTAGGAGACAAGGATGAGTAAGGATGTAAGTCGAAGGCTGTCTGATCTGAAGGCCCGACGGCAGGGTAGTCCTGTGACGCTGGACAGCATTTTAGCTAACAGAGCGGGCATGGAAAGTTTTGAGGCCCGTTCGACCGGCGAATGGGCGAAGTACACTCTTGGGATCATGCAAGAAGTCGACTCCAAGTACACGGCGAACTCGGTCGCTGAGGGCGAGCGTGTAAAGAATCAAATCAAGAACCGCATCAATACTACTGTAGCGTTCGAATATCAGGGCTCTGTTCCTCTGAATGTGCATATTCGTGGCGTCAGTGATATCGACATTTTGGTTCTGCTGGATAGCTACCTGACTTACGATAGAACCGGTTCGCGAGCGTCGGATTATCTTCCTTGGAGCGGCCCTAGCGGTATCGACCTGCTCGTCAATCTGCGTAGAGAACTGGAGGTTGAGCTAAAGGCCGCTTTTCCCCAAGCGGAAGTGGATATTTTGGGTGATAAGGCCATCGGGCTTTCGGGGGGAAGCCTTACGAGAAAGGTTGATGTCGTACCTTCGCATTGGCACGATTCGGCTACGTATCAAGCGAGCCGGAATAAGAAGGATCGCGAGGTCTATATTTTCCAGAAACATACCCGTACAACCTTTGGGAATCGGCCTTTCCTCCACATCGATAAGGTGAATGAGAAGGATCGCCGCTGTAATGGAGGGGCGAAAAAGATCATTCGCATGCTCAAGAACTTGAAGGCGGATAGCGATAATCCTTCGTTAATCTCGGTGAATAGCTACGAGATCGCCGGGCTCGTCTATCACTTCGAGGATCAGCCGATCAGTCTGCCCGTTTATAGGGAGCTTGCGTTGGTCGCTGCGACGAAGCAGCAACTGGATCGTATGATCGACAACAAACTTTGGACGATGGGGCTCACGACGCCAGATGGCATTCGTAAAATCATTGATTCCGAAGCGAAATTCAACTCTCTGAAATTGCTTCAGGCCGAGGTCAACGAGCTGGTTAAAAACCTGGCCATCGAGCTTACTAGGCGTTACTGGGTTGACGACCGTGAGGCAATCCGCGCACTCCAAGAGTCGTATGTTTCCGAACATTGATTGATCTAGAGGGCTGCGCGCATTATTGGCTAGTTTTTCCTAACCGAATTTCAGCCGTATTGCGCAGCCTTCTTTTAGCGATTTTACGCGAAGCTAGTGTCCCGTATGGTTAGTTCATTAATCTAAAAACACTGGAATCACGGGGCAAAGCAATTTAAATAGATAAACGAATTACCCACTCTGGGCACTAGGTCGAGATTAACCACCGCTAATATAGTTACTGTCATCAACAGTTACACGGTGAAGGTGCTTGAAGGAAGCCTGCACCGACCGGATCGTAGCGCGCATCGACCTGCCGGGAGCACATTGCAACCATAGCTTGTTGATCGACCCGCGTGACCGGCTGGCCTTTATCGTGTGCGAAGGTAACGACAAACTCCTCGTCCTGGACATGCGCACGATGCAGGTTATCTAGGCGTTCAATACAGGGGAAACGCCTGACGTCCTGGCATTCGATCCCGTGCCGGGCACACTTTATGTGGCTGGAGAGACCGGCATTGTCTCGATGTTCCAGGTCAAGGAGGCAGTCGTCACGAAAATCGGCAGTGGCCGCGTCGGCCCGCTCGCGCACGTCGTTGCCGTCGACTCCGCGACGCATCGCTCGTATTTCCCACTCAAGGATATCGACGGGCATCCGGTGCTGCGGATTATGGAGCCCCGCTAGCGCATCCGTGCTGCGGCACTGTCGAACGTAAAGGCTCAATTGGCAACGATTTTAGAGCTACTTTCAAAACACAGCCCATAAAAAAGGCAGCCGTCAATGGCTGCCAACAGCCGCGAGGCACCCAACTGAACAGGCGTAACGGTGGGCATTAGCCTAAAATAAGGCTGTCCCGCCAGGGAGAGTTTGACCCGGTCAATGGGAGACAGGGTGACGATCAGAAGGAACCAGTTTGTTGAGTTTCTACGAGTCTGTAGGAAGTAATACATAAATATTGAGGAACCAACACGCCAGACCAAAGGCGGCGCATGGACTCTCGGTCTTGGGAGCGCACGAAGTTTCCGCTACTACGGATTGAGAATGTGAAAGCTGCCAGTGCCATGGCATCTCTTGCAGCCGCGGTCGCCATCACCACAAGACGATGTGGAGGCAACTATGGATACACATGTGCATCAACGCCTACAAGAGATACTGAAGCGGCTTGCAAACGCGGTGCTACCGCTTGAACAGTTGCTGCTCGATGCGCAGAGCCAGAAGCCGAGACCGCCACCGCCGAACGGAAGCCTGATCCCGCCGGTTCAGACGTTGCCGTGGCGGCCGTCAGGTGGGGCGGCCACTCTGGCGCCCGTTGCAGATGCTGCGATGGCTTTTTTCGACGACCTGTTCGAGCGCGACAGTTCCAACGAGCATGTTGCCTCTCGCTGGCTGATGCTTCGGACCAATCCGCTGACACACTTCCTCCCGGCGCAGGGAACGACGAGTGCATGGCGTACTGGCCGTAACCTCAGCCCGTCCGCAAGGTTCGGCGCGTTCGAAGGTGAAAGCGTCAATAGCCCCTACACCGAAACTCTGCCAGATGGTTCGAAGGTGCCGGTGTCGCGGCAGGTCTTCTACGCTGCCTGTTGGGAGCCATTGATGGAGGTCGTCTATGGCTGGAACCAATCGGTCGGCGCAGTGGATCTCAACAAGGTCGACTGGACCGCATTGGCGGCGCAGATGCTCGGAGATGGGCCGACGAACATCTGGCCATTGACAAGCCGAGTCTCCTCGCGTGAGTTCATCAGGCGCTTCGCGGTCGACCTCCTCGTCGCGTGCCTGGGACAGCGCAATGTGGTGTTGGAGCAGCGGGGAGCACCGTGGGGGCGGGCCGTTCTCATTGAGGTGGCAGAGAACCGTCATGTGGGAAATACCTTCTCGCTGGACGATGTGGCGGCCGCGGTGGCCACGCTCGAATCAAAGCTAGGTGTGAAGCCTGTGCCTGCGGGCGCCAATGGAGGCCAGCCATGAAGACTGACGCGACATTCGTGGTTGTGGGCAGCGGTGGTGGGGGCGGTACGATTGCGTGGCTCCTGGCTCGTGCCGGCTACAAGGTGCTCCTACTCGAACAGGGGCCCGATTTCGCGAAGGACAAGCGCAACGACAAACTCGATTTCGATCCGTCGCTGCACGACGAGCACTACTTCCGCCTGCGCAAGCCCGATCCGAAGCGTCGGCTCCGCGGTGACTACAACACCTTCATGGAGCGCGACAAGGATGCGGCGGCGCTGCCGTTCGGCGGCGGCTGGACCGGGTCCATCGTCGGTGGGGGGTCCGTGCTTTGGGGCACCTGGGCGTTCCGTGCCCTACCGATCGACTTCAGGTTGAAATCCTATTACGAGCGGACCAAGGAGTTTGATGGGCTCAAGAATGCGGGCTACTCCATCGTCGACTGGCCCATCTCGTACTCCGAGATGCTGCCGTTCTATACAGTCGCCGAAGCCATGATGGGCGTCAGCGGCGATCGAAGTGCAGTCAACGAGAGCATCCGAAACAGCTGTTGGTTCAAGCACCTCCAGGACATCGGAATGGCTGGCAGCGAGGAGGAGTGGTTCCCCAAACACCCGTACCCGATGCCGGCTTATCCGATGACGCCTGTCGGGCATCTGGTGGCAACAGGTATGGCGGCGGCCTCCAAGATAAAGATGAAGGCGTTCTCGACACCGGTTGCCATCGTGAAGCCCGGCTCGCCGGGTCTGAAGACCAGAGACGCAATCGCAGCGGCTCTTGCGACCAAGGAGGGCGCCGTCGGTGGAGTCTCCCCCTGGACCGCGAAGGCTGACGCGATCTGGTCCGATCAGGTCCGACAAGCCTGCAATATGTGCGGCTTTTGCGGGGAGTACCTCTGCTGGGGCCGTACAGGTCCTAAGTGGGGAACCCAGGACACCGTGCTGAGAGAACACTTGGACCAGTTGACGGTCCGGCCCAATGCCAAGGTGGTCGAAATTCTCTATGACACCGCAAGCAAGCGAGCGACAGGGGTGGCGTACCTCGATCTGGGCGATCCGGACCATCCACACCGTCGTGAGGTCTCTGCAGACTATGTGATCGTGTCCTGCGGAGCGGTCCAATCTGCAAGGCTTCTCCTCATGTCGGGCCCGCCGGCCGGCCTGGGTAACTCAACCGATCAGGTCGGCCGCAATGCAACCTTTCACTTGTTTGGCCTTGGCACCAAGATCACCTTGAATCCAGACTACGACGGCCTGCTCCACGGAGAGTTCGGGCCGACGGGAAATCAGTCAACGTTCGGCACGTACTTCATTCCGGGTGAGTCAGGCTCGTGGATCAAAGCAGGGCATACAACGAGCACGGCGAAGAAGAATCCGCTCGAGGATGCCATTGGTGCCGTGAATCGCGACAGCAAGATCGGGCGCGGCCTGATCGATGCGATGGCCGAACATAACCGAAAGTTGGAGGTGCGACTGACCGCCGATGACTTGCCGATGCCCAGCAACCGCGTCACGCTGGACCCGACCTACGTCGACGAGTACGGCGTGCCAGTGGCCCGGATCGCCCGCAAGTTCGGTGACAACGAATTGCGCCTATTCAAGGCAGCAAGGGCTCCCCTCGAATCGATCTTCACCGATCGACCCAACTGGCAAGGTGTATTCAAGAAGGACTCGATGGTCACCACTGATGCTGACGTCAAGCTGATCGGCGATCATCAGATGGGCACTTGCCGCATGGGTGATGATCCCAAGAGTTCGGTCGTGAACCGCTTCTGTCGGCTGCATGATACGCCCAACGTCTTCGTTGTGGACTCAAGCTTCATGCCGACCGGTCTCGGCCTGAATCCGATGGTCACCGTAGTGGCTAACGCCCTTCGTGTCGGTACACACATCGTCGATCGTCTCGCCAAAGGCCAAGTGCCCGGGACACCGTAGGCAACCACGCAGGAGTAAGCATGATGCGACTCGCGACCTTCAATGTCGAGAACCTGTTCGAACGGCCGAAGATCATGAACCTGCCCAAGTGGTCGGACGGACAGGCCGTGCTTGATGACTACAGAGTGCTTACGGCCGTCCTGCAGAAGCCAGTGTACGCGGCGGCCGACAAGACAAAGATCAAGAAACTGGTGCAGAAGTACGATCTTCAGGATCGGCGGGCCAAGCACGAGTTCATCCAGCTGCGAGAGAACCGTAGTCATCTGATCCAGAATCACAATAATGGCACGTTCGATGTCGTCGCGAACGGCCGTAGCGACTGGGTCGGGTGGGTCGAGTTAACACGAGACTGCATCACCGACGTGGCGTTGAAGAACACCGGCCGGGTCATTGCCGAGGTAAACGCCGATGTCATCGTGTTGGTGGAGGTCGAAGACCGCCTGGCACTTGATCGCTTCAACACGCAGATAGTGTCCCCACAGTTGGAAGCGTTGAACCGGGTGCCCTACCGGTTTAACATGCTCATCGACGGCAATGACGAGCGCGGCATCGACGTTGGCATCCTGTCGCGCTTTCCGATTGTGTCGATGCGCTCGCACATCGACGAGCAGCTGCTTGGTGAAACCAAGCCAGTCTTTGCGCGCGACTGTCCGGAGTATTACCTCGACCTTGGCGGGGGAAGCATGCTGGTGCTACTCGTGAACCACTTCTCAAGCCAGGGTGGCGGTTCAGCAGCAGCCAAGTGGCGAGGCCAACAAGCAGCGCGGGTGCGCGAGATTTATGAGGCCCTGGTTGCCAAGTTCCCCAGCACCATCGTTCTCGGCGATCTGAACGCGCCGCCCGGAGAGAAGCCGACACCTTCGCTCGCACCGTTGCTGAGCAATACCGATCTGGTCGACGTGATGGGCCTGCCGCAGTACGCCCACCCAGATCTGCCCGGCACCTTCCACTACGGCAACGCCAGCGACAAGCTCGACTACATCCTGCTGCCACCAGCGCTCGTCCCCAAAGTGAGCGCGGTAGATGTAGAGCGCAGGGGCATCTTCGTAGCGAAGAAGTGGGTGCCCTTCGACACCGTAACCTCAGACGTTCAGAACGCGTCAGATCACGGTTGTCTGTGGGTTGACCTCGCGCTGCCGTAATGCGTGGCACACAAACGCAGTAGACACTCGAATTACGGCGGTGTTGGCGTAGAGTTAGTAGGCTAGAGCCCGCCGACTTGTCGGGGCTTTTCTATGCCAGTTCTCCGTGTGGCCTGCAGCACTTCTGGGGGGCTAAGGCCGCTTCCTCTGTGGGGGGCCGTAGGTGCATGCAAACGCGGCCTCTTTTTCAGTCGTTGTCGACTCATATGCAGACAGTAAATAGGCTGGAGCTGTTCGATCGGCTATCGATCTCTTCTCTACACCCTGAGACCTTCAGCAAGATCAGGCACTAACGGCATGGATATCACCTGAACTGAAATCCTCGCCCGGGTTTGCGCATATTTCTTAAACTCAATACGCCGCTCTAGAACAGTGGTTCTGCTGGTTTCTGCGGAAGATATCTTCACATTTTTTTCGCATATTTCCGCCAAACTGATTGTCGTTCCCGAAAAGCCCGGGCGCATGCTCCCAACAGAGGAAAGGCTCCCTTACAGTAGCAAATCGACCGGGGGGAAGCGTCCTGACCGCCCTGCAAGAATACATTCCCAACCCCAGGTTCGAAGTGCAGATTGAGCGACTGCTAAAGGCGGCCAAGCTACGTGAATCGGAAGCGACCCTTGAAAACATTGAGTTCAAAACCAATCGCGGGCTAGATCGCAACGAAGTCATGGCCCTGGGTGAATGTGAGTGGCTGCGGCGTTGACAAAACATAATCATCACCGGTGCAACCGGTACCGGAAAACCTAGTTGGCTTGCGCCTTTGGAAGTTAGGCTTGCTGGCTCGGCTCCCATACGGTTTATAGAACCGCCACAAAATATCCCTGTCTTATGCGGATCACACGCTTCCGAAACTTCGCCACCAATTGATCCGCGCCGAGCTCTTGATCATTGATGATCTGGGTATTGGCGGAATTGATGTACAGCTTGGACCTTTCCTCCTGGATGTCATTGATCAACAGTCTCAAAACGGCTTGCTGCTTATCACCAGCCAATATCCAAAGGAGAAGTGGTATGACTTATTCGCTGACCCAACGATTGCAGACGCTATCCTTGACCGGATCGTACACAAACCTCATGTTATTCAGCTCAAGGGAGAGTCTATGCGCAGGGTCAGAAGCCGCAAGCGCTGAGATTCTCACCGAACGTGAGGTTACGGTGGGTGGTGAGCGCGTCGACGGCACTGTGACTGGTCATGTCAAATGCAACTGGTCAAATCGAATGCAAACGCCTGGTCAAATGCCATGCAACGAATTGTTCGATAGCACATATTTTATGTAGTGAGGCGTCTTGCCGAAGCTCGCGCGCGGCTGCCTACAACGCATCGCAGCTGCCTTGGAGGCATTCCTTGAGCGGCTCATCAGTCTTATGGAGCGACATGGCTAGCCCAGATCTTTCAGAGCTTCTCGCTCAAGTAACCGAGCTTGTTGAACGCGCAGGCGTTTTGCTCTCCGAAGAGTGGAGTCGCCCGGATGGACCTCGCGGCCAGGGTGACAAGGCCGTGATTGATATGGAAATTGAAGAAATTTTGAGACCTGAGCTTCTCAGCCTGCTTAGCTGCGATTTTTGGGGTGAAGAGACGGGGCACGTCCTCACAGGGCATGCTTGGTGTTGGGTTGTGGACCCTAACGATGGCACAAGTGACTTTTTGAAGGGATTGAAGGGGTCTGCTATATCGGTGGGACTACTGCATAAAACTATCCCGGTGCTGGGGGTTGTATACGCCCCCGTGACTCCTGAGGGGCTACCCGACTGCATCGGTTGGGCGGAGGGTACTCCCCATTTGATTCGCAACGGCCAATCAGTAGATGTGCGCCTTGCTGATAAAAAGCTGTCGAGCGACAGCACAATTATGGTCAGTGCCGCGGCGGTGAATAAACCGGAGCTCAATCGAGAGCTGTGTGCTCCGGGACGTTTTCATGCAATGCCATCAATCGCATACAGACTGGCAAGAGTAGCCGCCGGCGACGGTGTATGCGGTGTCTCGCTCTACGCTGTTTCAGCACATGATGTTGTAGCTGGGCATGCGCTGTTGAGAGGGGCCGGTGGCGTGCTGCTGGACGAAAATGGAGTCACCATCCAATATGCGACGGAGGCGAATATGGCGACTGTATCGCAACGCTGTTTTGGTGGATCACCTTCCGCATGTCACAAATTAACAAATCGTGAATGGGAGCGAGTGCTCCGAACCTAACGTCACGAATAACAAATCAGACGAATCAAATTTTAGAAAGCTTCTGGACCAGGCTCGACGCCAGTAAACGTGACTTCCACTGGCTCACCTTCACGCTGCCACGCCAACTGATAGACAAGCCATTGATGTTTCCCCTCGCAGCGATCTGCCACGAGCAACAGCGTCCATCCTGCTGTCAGTAGTCGATTGGCATTTTCCTCGCTACGGGTGCTGATCAACGTTAGTGCCCGCAGACTGATGCTGACACCTTCGCTGACTTCAATACTTCAGCACCTTAAAGGACAGCTATGCGAAACGCTGTTGTTTAATAGTCTTGGGTTTTGGACGTTACGGCAAAATCAGCTCTGGCTTGAGTAGATACTTCATGGGCGGCACATCCAGACTCTTGAGCCGCTTCATCAGCATTTCGCTGGCGACCTCGCTGGGTCGCTCGGGCTCGAGTGCCGCGGTGATGCAGTACGCCAACCGACCGCGCCGTCACTGCCGATTAGGGCAATATCCTCCCCCCCGCCTTGAGCTGCCCAGCTCGCTGAGTGCGCATCGGTCGCTGTTGGGAGTGAACTTCACAGAAGTTCAACCTCTTCGGGCCTGAGCCATCCAGCCTCGATCACTCGCTGCTTAGCTAGCTCAGGCTGAGCGGTATAAACCACAATCGCGAGACTTTCTTCGGCCCGGCTGCAAGTTACATACAGCAAGCGACGAGTGCGAGCCAAGGAATCATCTTTGCCCTCGCGTTGATTTTTTACGTCGTTGTCAGAAGCCGGCTTGACCCCCAAAAGCTTCTCGTAACTGAAAAGGAAACCACCGGCTTCTTCGTCATTGAGAATGACCATGACTCTCGGGAACTCTAGCCCTTTCACACCTTGATGAGTGTCAAAAGGGGATAGCCCTTCGGTATAGCCAGCGAATGCAGCCATCTCGGAGAAAGGGCGCCCCAACAGAACCTGGTATGCATGTGTTTCCAGTGCATCACGATCCGATGTTTCGGGAGGGGCATCAGTCGTAGCTCCCAGCAGTAGAGCGGCTACAAGGTGGTCAGGGAGATCTAGCAGGCCTGTTTGGAGCAGAACGTGAGCGACGTCACCTATCAGGGGATCGTTGTCATTGAAAAGTTCGCAAAGTGACTCAGTCGCGCCTCCTGCTTTCTCAAGCAAGGCTAGCTGGTCAGGCGCCTCTTTCATGGATTTAGGGTCGAGAAGCGGAGACTGACACCGCACAGCTTCCATGAGATTGAAATCGTTCGTCTTGGCAGCTTGAAGAATAGGGACTACCCGTTCGAAGAACAGTTTCAGGATTGGTAGTGTTCCGTCCAGTAGCCCCGTTCGCAGGTGCTCAACCCCATACAATGGTGTGAACACACCCTCGAACCCCATTCGGCGTCCGGCCATCTTGTGCTCAAGGATCAGGGTCTTTCTTCCAACGTTACCAACTGCCCACTGAGCGTCGCTGGTGAAGGCTGCCATGCGCTGTGCAATGTCTTCCTCCAATCCGAAACCTTGACCTGGAGGCTGTTGGGTGCAAAACATTCGAACCGTGCCTTCTATGGCGTCGGGCTTTGGCTTCTGCTGATGATTGTCTGCGCTCGCACGGATCACGTTGATCAGATCAACGACCCGTGTTGGGCAGCGACGGTTCATACGTTTTTCGGGAACGGCCCAGTCTCGAGGGATTGCCTCCTCCAAGCGCACCTTTCCATCGTTGTAGATGCGCTGCATGGTATCGCCGAGAAGTCCGAGACAGAAACGCTCAGGAATGAGGGATTGTGCTCGTAGAAAAGCGTCCATGAGTGGCCCGTAGGTATCTTGACTCTCATCAATCAAAAGTACCGGGTGCAGATCTGCCATGACGTTCACCAATGGAGCCTGTTGGATAAAAGCAGCCGCCATTTGGATGACTTCACTATGGTTCAGGGCCTGCTTACCTCGGTTGTCACCGGTAGGGCTGTAAGTGAATGTCGGTATCTCATTCAGGGAGTCGAGCCGTCGAGCCTTACTATCTCTCGAGGCTTGGTTTGCTAGAAAAGTCTTGTTTTGCCGTTGGGCCTTCCCGAGTTTTTCATTAAGCTCTCCGATGTCTTTGGTGAGTTTGACTCGAAGCCACTCACGAATGTCGTCATTGAAGCCCTGAATCATCCTCCAGGAGAAGGCGTGGATGGTTGACACAACCACTAGGGGATCGTGTTCAAGACGGCGGGAAATTTCCTCGCACGCCGCATTGGTATAGGTGATGATCGCGATCTGACGTCCTTCAAACGTCAGTCGTTGTCGCTCCCTATTTTTTAGGCTTTTCACGGCCTCGACTAAAGAGTGGGTTTTTCCAGAGCCAGCGCCGGCGTATAGGAAAAAACTCTTTGGACGGTCGAGATTCAGACAGTCCTGGATAACCTGATCGGCATCTGGAACATTATCCATAGCAGCTTCCGGCTGGTTGGTCATGGAGTTACCTCTACACTCGCTGACGGGATGACCAAGAGCTCCTTGCTTTTTCTTTCGAGTTTGGACTGCAACCACGTCAAACCTTCATGGATATAGGCCGGTACGGTCAATTGGGCAAAATTAGAGTCGCCGAGAACGTGCAGGGCGAACTCAGCCTTATCACCATCCTTGAGCTTGGTAAACAGCTCTGTGCCAAGCTCGAGGGATGTCGCTGCTTCACGTAGTGCCTTGGCGAAGGATCGCATCAACCCGCGTCCTGCTTTGCCAGCAAAATGCTCGGTGTTGCTCAGCACGAGGCTATCTTCAAAGGTATTTGGTAACACTTCGACGTCCATCCCGGTTTTAGGTAGGCGGACGGTAACGGGCGTTTGATAAGCGATCCTGATCGAAAATAGATCGTCAATCTGCTGAGCTTTACTGTCGAAGGGCAGATCCAGTAGTGAATCCACATCATGTCCAAGGCCTGCTGATCGCATCCAATGGCGCACTGTTGGGTTGTTAGTGGATTGGCCTTTCTTTCGCTCAGCAGGTTTGCCGACCTGAAGGATGCCAGCGTCCAAGTCGGTTATCACCAGAGTGACAATACCCAATGCGTCAATCAGTGGCCGAAGACGATGCGCGTGGCTTCCCCCAATGTCCAAAATGGTGATGTAGCACTGGTCAAGGAAACGGAAGTGTTGCCTCAAAAAATGGGGAAGCATCATACGCTCAGCAGTTCCCTCGACGAGGATCACCGCATCTGCAAAGAACAGGTCGGCATGTTGGGCCCGAAGGTAACGGGTAACAAATTCCTTTGTTTGATTGGGCTTGCCGAACACTGTACTAAGGTTCGACACGGTAGAGACCGGGATTGGTACCCCGGCCATGCCTGACGGGAGCCTGCGGAAGTACCTTAGGTTTTCGTAGTCAATCTCATGAGCTACATGGCTAGAGTGAGAACTGACCACTAGCTGTGTCCTGAGGTTGGGGTACTTCGCCAGCAATGGGTCGCTGCACAGCACATGGTAGGCGTGTTTTATGAATGCTTGCTGAACCTGGACGTGCAGGTGAGCCTCCGGTTCCTCGATGAGAACCAAATGGATAGGTTCAACTCCAGTTGCGCTCTGCTCTTCAGGACTCCTGTACTTCTTCAGCCATTCATCTCGAAATGCCATCAATCGGAATATCATTGAGATGAGGTTCTGGTAGCCCAGCCCGTTGGATGTTTCAGGAAGTCGAAGAGATGGGGCACCAGGTGCTCCTCCCACGGAGTCCAGTTCAAAAAGAACAGCCGCTTCGTGGTTCATCCCGTCCGTAGGGGCGAGGCGGGTGGCAACTCGGATGGATGGATCGGAGTTATTCGGATAGCCCAAGCCGGCCACTTCCTGGAGCGCAGGCGCGAAGCTCGTGCTCAAGCGTGTGTCAAAGGCAGTTTGAGCTGCCTCGATTGCTCTGAGTGCCTCCAAGTCTGAAACATCTGGGCTATCGCCTGGATCAAGGTGCCTGCTGTAATACGCTCGCAATTGCTCCGAGAGCTTCCTGCCCGATCCATGTCCTCCTTCCAAGACGCCTTCGTCAGCGCTGTCTCCAAAGCCGCGTTGAGCATTGATCTCGTGGACTCGAATCAGGTCTGTTAAGGGGTTGCGCTCGAGTGGCGTTGCAGTGGCCGCAAGCGGTTGCTGGTTCGCTTTACGAGTTGCAGGATCTGGGGCTCGTAGCTGGCCTGGATCAAGTCGGTACCATCGGATCTTGAAGGTTTTACCAATTCGCCGATTCAGGTAGTCATGCAAGTTCTGCGGCCAGAGCGGAAGCGATGGTGGCTCTGTACCTGGCGCTGCCTGTTTTTGAATTTCCTGCTGAAGCTCCCTCACACGTGCCCGCTCTTTACGGTAATCGACAAATAGCGTTGGCATATCGTCTGGCTCCAACCGGAACCGCATACCAACACGGCCGCCTTTCCAGGCGAAGTTCGGGATGAGATCTCGGATGTGATGAAGCTCGCCCTGAGCTGCTTCGAGCCAAATATCTAGTGTTGGCAGCCAGTCAGCCCATTCATTTGCAACGGGGATAGGGAAGCTCCCATCTGCAGCCTCCCAAGCTTCGCCAATCGCATCGATTGTGGCGAGATGACTCAGAGTCAGATCTTGCAATCTGAAAACCGATGCTTTCGAAAGTAGGAACTTGCGTAAGGCCAACATGGCAGAGGACTTACCACTGTTGTTGGCTCCAACGAGGAGGGTGGTCTCGGTTGCGAGGTCGACTCGTACAGATAGGAGCTTGCGGAAGTTCGCAATTTCCAGATGCTGAATTTGCATAGTCTCTTCCCTGATGACTGCTCAGCGACTGAGCGCCAGGCTGATAGATGCTGGAACTCTAGCTGAGCTGCCCCGGCACTCCAATCACTGTGAAGAAATTTCGCCATCATTGGCGCATTGCTGATTCGAGGCGCTCGCAGGTGTTGGGGGCAGGGTAGTAGCCGCGATCAGAACCGAAAATTGGGTGTTCTAAGTTTTTAGTCCTCATTGATTTTCTATTCCACATAAACGCCAACGGCAACGAGCAGGCCGACAGCCTGGTCGACCCGGCCATCAAGAGCGACACCAAGGTCTACCCGAGCCCGGACATGATGGGCAAGCTGTTCGCCCTGGAAGCCATGCCGCTGAATATCGACCGGATCCGCACCCGGGTGTGGAACAAGATCCGTACCGGTAGCTGAGGCATCGGCAGCGCTCCCCGATCTGGCGACCGGGGAGCGCTGCCTTTATTGCGTTATCTTCAGTCCCATCGCCAGCACCATGCCCAGCAGCGCGGCGGCCAGCACCAGCGCCGCCGGGGCGGACCAGCCGGCATAGGCGACGGCGGCACTCAGGGCGATGGGCGCGAGCACCTGGCCCAGGTAGTTGCCTTGCATGACCAGGCCCAGGCACAGCGGGGCCAGCGCGGGCTGCGGCGAAGTCAGCGAGGTGCTGGCGAGGATGGTGGCGGGGAGCATGCCGGCCACCGCGCAAAAGAAGAAACACAAGGGGATCACCAGATCGGTCGGCGTGGCCGAGAGGAAGATGCCCATCCCGGAAAGCCCCATGACGATACTGGTGCCGGCGAGCAGGACTTGCGGGCGGACGCCGCGTGACAGCAGCAGGCCGGCGCCGATGTTGCCGATGATATTGACCGCCACCACCGCGGCGCTGACCAGCCCGGCGCTGGTGATCGACAGGCCGACGCGCTGCATGAGGAACACCGGCAGGAAGGCCATCACCGCGAAGAACTGCAGGTTGTAGGCGGTGAACATCAGCGCCATCAGCAGCGGCTGGCGGGCGCGCAGCACGCTGCTCAGGGAGTGGCGCAAGCCGGATTGCGGTTGGTGGCGCAGCGCCAGCGGGTCCCTCGGTGTGGTCAGCGGCAACAGCAGGGCCGCCAGCAGAGTCAGGGCCGCGCCGGCGATCCAGCCCTGTTGCCAGCCGCCCAGCAATGGCCCGATAAGCATCGAGGTGCCGATACCGAACGCCATGAAGGTGCTCCAGATGCCGAACACCAGATTGCGTTTGTGCGCCGGGACCAGGCGGTTGAGCACCGCCGGCGCCGCGACCACTACGATGACGAAGCCCAAACCTTCGACAAAACGCGTGGCCAGCAGCCCATGGAAGTCATGCAGGCTGGAACCCAGCGCGCTGGCGCCGCACATGATCAGCAGGCCGAGGACCAGCAGATAACGGTCGCCCCAGCGCTGCACGAGAATGCCGGCGGCGATGCCGCCAAACACCCCGACCAAGGGGAAGGCCGACATGATCCAGCTCAGGGACTCCAGGGAGCGACCGAATTCCTGCTGCAACTCGGGCAAGGCGATGGTGGCCTTGCCGATATGCAGCGCCGCGGCAATGCCGGCAAACAGTACGTTGAACACCGCGGGCCAATAGGCGGTATCGGCGACGGCGTAGCTGAAGGTGTCTGGCTTGGTTGAGGTCATGGGCTTCTCCGAAGGCAGGCGCGCGAGGATGGTCGGGGTGCGGCGCGCCACTGGGTCGGAGCTGACTGTAAAAGTTAAAGTTGACTTCAAGTCAATCGACAAAAACGGGATGTTGCGTTCTGTCCATGACGTCATTCAGCGGCTGATCCCGCCGGGCGCAATGCCCGGGCGGAACGGTGCCAGAAGCGGGGTGGTGATAGTGTCGACGCCCGGTCGGGCGCCGTGGGTGAGGCGTCAGGCTTCAGGTGAACTGGGTGTTTTCCGGCAGCAGGGCGCCGCCATCGACGATCAGGGTCTGCCCGGTGATATAGCCGGCCTGTTCGGACGCGAGAAACAGCATGGCATGGGCAATATCCTGCGGGCTGCCCAGGCGCTTGAGCGGGATGCCCCTGGCCAGGGCCGCGCAATCGCCAAGGTTGGCCATGGCCTGGGTGGCGATCAGGCCGGGTTCGACGCCATTGACGGTGATCCGGTGTTCGGCCAGTTCCAGGGCCGCCGCGCGGATGAAGCCGTTGACCCCGGCCTTGGACGCGGCGTAGTGGGACAGCCCGGGAATCGCCGTGCGCGGCCCGGTCACCGAAGAGGTGATGACGATGCGCGGGTGTTCGGCCCGGCACAACGCCGGCAGCGCCGCCTGGGTCAGCCAGAAACAGCTCTTGAGGTTCACCGCCAGGGTCGACTCGAGGATTTCGTCCCTCAGGTCGCGCAGGTTCTCCATCGGAAACACCGCGGCGTTGTGCACCAGCAGGTCCAGCCCGCCAAAGGTCCTGAGGGTGGCGGCCACCGCCTGGTTGGCCGCGGCCCGGGTGCTCAGGTCCACGGTCAGCAGCTCGGCGCTGCCGCCGGCTTCGCGGATCAGGCGCAGGGTCTCGGTGCCCGAGGCTTCGCTGCGGGTGGCGAGCATTACCTTGGCGCCCTGGGCGGCGAAGACTTGCGCGATGGCGCGGCCAATGCCTTGGCCGGAGCCGGTGACCAGGGCGATACGGCCGGTGAGGTCGAGCATCATGGGTTTTCTCCTTGAGTGACGGTGCCCAGGCATTCGTCCAGCAGACGGTTGTGCAGGTCGACGTCGTCGCTGGTGGCCGCCGGGCACAGCAGCGCCATGTTGTGGAACGGGGTCAGCAACACCCCGCGGTTGAGCAGGTAGAGATGCAGGTAGGCCTCGATCAGGCCATGACGGGCATGGTGGGCTTCGCCGCCGTTGCGCGGCGCGTGGTCCATGAACAGGTATTCGACCCGGGCGCCGATCCGCGTCACGTGCCAGGGCAGGCGGTGCTTGGCGATCAGCGCCTGGACCCCGGCCCGCAGGCGCTCGGCCAGGGCGATCATGTGCGCGTAGTTGGCTTCGCTCATGACCTCGCTGAAGGTGGCGCGCATGGCCGCCATTTGCAGGGCGTTGCCGGCCAGGGTGCCGCCGAAGCCGAAGTGGTTGATCGCCTGCCCGGGCTGGAAGTGCGGCAGCACCTGCCAGATGCGCTCGGCCATGGCCTGGCTGGCGCCCCAGACCGCGGTGGGGATGCCGCCGGCGATGCATTTGCCGAGCACGAAGAAGTCCGGTTGCAGGCCGTGTTCGCCGCTGTAGCCGGCCGGGCCGCAGGAGATGGTGTGGGTTTCGTCGATGATCAGCGGCACATCGAAACGCCGGGTCAGCTCGCGCAAACCATCGTGGAAGCCGGGGGCGGGCGGGACCATGCCGACGTTGGTCATGAAGGGCTCGGTCAGCACCGCGGCCACGTCGCCATGGGCCAGTGCCGCCTCCAGCGCCGGCAGGTCGTTGAATTCCACCAGCCGGGTGGTGGCGTCGTGCCGCAGGCCGTTGGCGTGCACACCTTCGCGGGGAATCATCTGGCCGCTGGCGTCGAACTCGACCTGGGACTCGTCGACGCTGCCGTGGTAGTTGCAGTTGAACACCAGCACTTTCTCCCGGCCAGTGATCATCCGGCACAGGCGCAGCACGAAACGGTTGGCGTCGGTGGCCGAGGTGGTGACCTGCCAGTACGGCAGGCCGAAGCGCCGCACCAGTTCCTGGCCGACCCACAGGCTGTCGGCGGTCGGCAGCATCAGGGTCGAGCCGTGCCGGGCCTGATGGGCGATGGCCTCGGCCACGGCGGGCTGGCCATGGCCGAACATGGCGCCGGTGTCGCCCAGGGCGAAATCGACGTAGCGGTTGCCGTCGCAGTCGGTCAGCGTCGCGCCCTGGGCGTCGGCCACCAGGATCGGGTACAGCCCCGGCCATTGCTGCATCCAGTGCAGCGGCGCGCCGTACAGCCAGTGCTTGAGGTTTTCCCGGTAGAAGCCGGCGGAACGCGGGTGGCGTTCGGCGAACAGCTGCAGCTCGGATTGGTAACGGCTGGCGACGCGGTCGAGATTGAGGCCGAGGGTCATGATTGGAGTCCTGTGGGATTTAGAGGAGGAAGGCGGGTACCTGGGTAGCCGCTGCCGAGCTATAGCGAGGCTGCGATCGGCAACGCAGTTGCCGCGAAACCTGCGCTTGCGGTGCGTCAGGCGGAACGCGTTGCCCGGATTGCGCCCGCTGCGTCGGAGTGCCGCCCAGATCGATCGCAGCCTCGCTATAGCTCGGCAGCGGCTACAGGCGGCTACAGGTCAGCATCAGATGTACGTGGTGCGGTTCAGCACATGGGCGAGGGCGCCTACCGGGAAGTTGCTGGGGGTGGCGAAGTCGCTGCCCTGGTAGCCGAAGATCTTGCCGTCGGTCCTGCCCGCTTGCAGGTCGATCAGCACCAGGCCCAGGGTCGGCACGATCTTTTCGCGCCAGACGAACAGGTACAGCTGTTCGGCGATCTTGTAGTAATGGCAGCGGTCGGTGTCCGCCAGGCCCTGTTCGACGCCCTTGAGGCATTGCCAGCTGTAGAAGTTGCGGTTCAGGTAGACGTGCTCGTAGGCCTCGGTGGCGCTGTAGATGTACTGGTTGCGCAGGCCGACCAGCTCTTCGGTCTGCGCGTGTTGCGCGCTGCTGGCGCTGTGCGGTGCGTCGATGCTGCCATGGATGAACTGCGCCTGGACGCTGGTCAGCTCGCGGCCGGACAGGGCGCGGCTGAACAGATCGACCCGGGTCTCGGCCTGGCTCGGCAGCTGCCCGATCACCGCGGTGAAGATGTTCCGGCCCAGGTCGAGGATCAGGCTCACCGAGTGGACTTGGCCGTTCTCCGACTTGAGAAAGTCCACCAGGTAAATGCCGGAACGTATTGAAGTGGCTCGATAAACAGCCTCGCCGCGGGCGTCGCTTGCAGCGTCCCGCCAATGCAGCGTCTGTGAGCCGAACAGGTGTTCGATGCGCCAGCCGTTGGCGAAATGCAGGGTCAGGCTACGGCCGTTGAGGTCATCCAGGCTGGGTAGGACATGGTTATCGGCGGCAAAGCCTTCGGCCAGGGCGCCAACGGTAATCCATTCGGGTTGCAGGTTCATGAGGGCGGTTCTTGTCGATGAAGGAGAACCTCATGTTCAGCGTGCAAGCCCTTGTTGCCCATCAACCGAATGGTTGAGGCGCGACGGTTTTTTACAGGAACAGCGCGCTCACCAGCTCGGTGCGGTTGTTCACCCCGACCTTGCGGAACAGGTTGATCAGGTGGGTCTTGACCGTCGGCAGGCCCAGCGCCAGTTGCTGGGCGATGGTCTTGTTGCAGGCGCCGTCGCGCAGCAGCCAGGCGATCTGCCGTTCCCGGGGCGTGAGGCTTTCCAGGCGTTCGTCGTGGCGCGAATAGGGCGCCTGGGCGGCGATTTCCAGCAGGCCTTGCAGCACATGCAGGGTGCTCAGTTCGTCAGGTTGGAACGGGCCCAGGCTGGCGTCGCGCAGCAGGGACAGGCCGGCGATAGGGCTGCCGCTGGCATTGCACGCAAGGATCTCCACCACATCCAGCACCCCGTGGCGTTGCAGGAAAGCCTGGTAGACCTCGGTTTCATGCCGACCCTGCTGGGCCATGCCCATGTGCAGCGACAGCACCGGGCGGCCCGCCGCCACGCAGTTGCGCGGGCGCAGTGGGTCGTAGTGGCGGTAGCGTTGCAGGTAGGCCTCATGCATTTGCTGGCTCATGTGGTACAGCGAGAAATGCTCAGCCTGCAGCTGCGCGTCGATGCGGTAGAAGGCGCACAGGGTCGCCGGCACCACCCGGGTAAAGGCGCCGATGCAGCGCTGGCCGAGTTCATGGGCGTTGGGCAGGGGGCTGTTGAGGCTATGGGTACTGATCATCGAAGGGCTCCTGGCGGATACTGACGGCTTCGCGTCAATGGGCAGAAGAAGCGGGCAAGTCGCGATGCAGTATGGACATTGTCGGGATTGCCGTCCGCTCGATCCGGCCGGTTTCCCGATTGCCACAGGACAAAAAACCGCTGCCGGTTCCAACGCCCGGGAGGCGGGGAACGCGGCAGCGGCTATCAGGGCCTCAGCGGCGGGCCTGGGTGAAGCCCAGCTCCAGGGCCGCGACTATGGCGTCGATCTGCGGTGGCTGGATCACCAGCGGCGGCGACAGAATGATCTTGGTCCCCACCGGACGCACCATCACCCCATTGTCGCGAGCGATCTGCGCCACCTGGTTGGCATAACCGCCCATGGGGTCGATCGGCTCGCGGGTGCTCTTGTCGGCCACCAGGTCGAGGGCGATCATCAGGCCCTTGCCGCGCACTTCACCGACGCTGTCGAAGCGTTCGGCGAACGGCAGCAGCTTATTGAGCATGTAGTCGCCCATTTTCGCGGCGTTGGCCGGCAGGTCTTCCTTGACCACGATGTCGAGGCTGGCCAGGGCCGCCGCGCACGCCACCGGGTGCCCGGAGTAGGTGTAGCCGTGCATGATCGCGCCGGTGAAGTTGGCGTTCTTGCTGAACGCCGACTCGATCCGCTCGTTGACCACCGTGGCGCCCAGCGGGATGTAGCCGGAGGTGATGCCCTTGGCCAGGCACATGATGTCGGGTTTCACGCCCCACAGGCGGCTGCCGAACATCGAGCCGCTGCGGCCGAAACCGGTCACCACTTCGTCGGCGATCAGCAGCACGCCGTACTTGTCGCAGACCTCGCGGATCAGCGGCCAGTAGTTGGCCGGCGGCACTATCACGCCGCCGGCGCCCTGGATCGGCTCGGCGATAAAGGCCGCGACGGTGTCGGGGCTCTGGAACTGGATTTCCCGCTCGAGCAGGTCGGCGCAGATCTTGCCGAGTTCTTCCGGGTCCTGGCTGTAGGGGTTGCGGTACAGCCACGGGGTGTCGACGTGGAAGCAGCCGGGCAGCAGGGGCTCGTAGTTGCGCCGGAACACCGTGTTGCCGTTGACCGAGGCGCCGCCGAAATGGGTGCCGTGGTAGCCCTGGCGCAACGAGATGAACTTGGTGCGATCGGCCTGGCCTTCGAGTTTCCAGTACTGGCGGGCCAGTTTCAGCGCGGTCTCGATGGCGTCCGAGCCGCCGGAGCTGAAGGCCACGCGGCGCATGCCTTCGGGTTCCAGCAGGTTCATCACCACCCGCGACAGCTCTTCGGCGCGCGGATGGCTGACGCCGTCGAACAGCTGGAAGTATTCCAGTTCGTCCAGTTGGGCGGTGATCGCCGCCTTCACTTCCTTGCGGTTGTGGCCGACGTTGACGTTCCACAACCCGGCGACGCCATCCACCAACTGGTGGCCCTGGTCGTCGTACACATAGCAGCCATCGCCGCGGACAATACGAATCGGCTCGCGTTGTTGCATTTCGTTGGGGTGCAGCATGGGATGCCAGAAGCGGCTTGGTTCGCTCACGTTGAGTCTCCTGAAAACGCACGGACAGCGTGGGACATAGTAGTGCGCCCTTTACCGGATGCGTGCTTGCCTCTGTGTGCCAGGTACTTGATCGCCACTGCCATCGATCCGCTGTCCCTGATTTCGCTATCCACCTGGAAAACCGTGTTGGCAGGATTTACGACCGCTGCGCGGCCGAGCGCAGGCTTCGCCAGCGGCTACAGGGTGCGCGGCGCTTGTGTAGCCGCTGCCGAGCCTGCGAGGCTGCGAACGGTTGCGGAGCAACCGTAAATCCTGAGTCCGCAATCTGTCTGGAAAAACGCGTTGGCAGGTTTGGCGACGGCTGCGCCGCCGATCGCAGGCTGCGCCAGCGGCTACAGGGTACGCGGCGCTTGTGTAGCCGCTGCCGAGCTCGCGAGGCTGCGATCGGTTGCGAAGCAATCGCAAATGCTGAGTCCGCGGTCTATCTGGATAGATACGCCAGTGGCGGCAAAAGCGTGTGTCGCGGTTTCCCTGGCAGCCAGTGGCAAGTTTCGCGGCAGCCAGGATCAAGACGCTGGCCGGCGTTGGTCTCAGAGTTCGATCCATGAGGCCAACTAACGAGGATTGCCCATGAGTATTGCCATCGACCCACGTGTCGCCGCCTTTATCGACAGCCAGCATGGCCTGTTGATCGACGGACGCAGCCAGCCGGCCTTGTCCGGCGCGCAGATGCCGGTGTTCAACCCGGCCACCGGCGAAGAGCTGACCCGCGTCGCCGCCGGCGCCGACGCCGATATCGACCTGGCCGTGGCCGCCGCGCGACGGGCCTTCGAGGGGCCCTGGGCGGCGCAGCGCCCGGCGGATCGCGAGCGCCTGCTGCTGAAACTGGCGGATCTGCTGGAAGCCCACGGCGAGGAGCTGGCGCAACTGGAGACCCTCAACAACGGCCAGTCGATCCACCTGGCCCGAGCCCTGGAAGTTGGCGCCGCTGCCGAGTTCACCCGCTACATGGCGGGCTGGGCGACCAAGATCGAAGGCAAGAGCCTCGACCTGTCCATCGCCGCCGTCCCGGGCGCCCGCTACCGCGCCTACACGGTGCCGGAGCCGGTGGGCGTGGTCGGGGCCATCGTGCCGTGGAATTTCCCCTTGCTGATGGCCATCTGGAAAATCGTCCCGGCCCTGGCCTGCGGCTGCACCGTGGTGCTCAAGCCGGCCGACGAAACCCCGCTGACCGCCTTGCGCCTGGGCCAGTTGTGCCTGGACGCCGGGATCGCCCCGGGGGTGGTCAATGTGGTCACCGGCAGCGGCGCCCAGGCCGGCGCGGCCTTGTCCGCGCACAAGGGCATCGACAAGCTGGCGTTCACCGGTTCGACCCAGATCGGCAAGGTCATCGGCCATGCGGCGGTGGACAACATGACCCGGTTTTCCCTGGAGCTGGGCGGCAAGTCGCCGGTGATCGTGCTCGATGACTGCGACCCCCAGGCCGCGGCCGCCGGCGCCGCCGGGGCGATCTTCTTCAACCAGGGGCAGGTCTGCACCGCCGGTTCGCGCCTGTATATCCAGCGGGCGATCTTCGACCAGGTGCTGGAGCGCCTGGCGGCCATCGCCGGCTCCCTGAGCATCGGCCCCGGGCTGGACGAACAGGCGCAGATCAACCCGCTGATTTCCGCCAAGCAGCAGAAGCGCGTGCTGGACATGATCGGCCAGGGCGTGGCCGACGGCGCCCGGGTGCTGTGCGGCGGGGTCGCCTATGGCGAGCAGGGCTTCTATGTGCGGCCGACGGTACTGGCCGACGTGCACGCGGGCATGCAGGTGGTGCGCGAGGAAATCTTCGGCCCGGTGGTGGTGGCCACGCCTTTCGACGCTATCGACGAGGTGGTGGCGCTGGCCAACGACAATCAGTACGGGCTGGGGGCGAGCATCTGGTCCAACGACCTGGCCAAGGTCATGGACCTGATCCCGCGGATCAAGGCCGGCACGGTCTGGGTCAATACCCACAACATGCTCGACCCGTCGATGCCGTTTGGCGGCTACAAGCAATCGGGCATCGGTCGCGAAATGGGCCATGCGGCGATCGAGGCGTATACCGAGAACAAGTCGGTGTGCATCGCCTATTGACCTGTAGCTGACCTGTAGCCGCTGCCGCAGGCTGCGATCGCGCCCGCAGGGTGCGCAAGATCTCAAGATCGCCGAAGGCCTTCGGCCTTATCGCAGCCTGCGCCAGCGGCTACAGTCGGATGCAGTCATCCGGCGACTCCAGGCTGCGCAGACAGCCAGGTAAAACACGCCCGCCCGGCGTGCCCTTGAAATGCCTAGAACAACAACATCACCCATGCTTTCGAGGTCCAGCACCATGTCTTTCAACGACAGACTCACCCGCCACCTGAACCAGGGCGTGGTCGGCTTTCCCACGGCCCTGGCCAGCGCCGTCGGCCTGATCATGGCCAGCCCGGTGATCCTCACCGCCACCACCGGCTTCGGCATCGGCGGCGGGGCGTTCGCCGCGGCCATGCTGATCGCGATGCTGATGATGCTCGCGCAATCGACGACCTTCGCCGAAGCGGCCTGCATGATTCCCACCACCGGCTCGGTGTATGACTACCTGGCCTGCGGCCTGGGGCGCTTCTTCGCGATCACCGGGACCATTTCCGCCTACCTGATCGTGCATGTGTTCGCCGGCACGGCGGAAACCATCCTCAGCGGCGTCATGGCCCTGGTGAACTTCGAGTCCCTCAACACCCTGCTGGAACAGAGCGGCAGCGCCTGGCTGGTGGGTGTCGGGCTGGTGATCTTCTTCGGTCTGCTGAACGCCGTGGGCATCACCGCGTTCAGCCGCGCCGAGGTGATCCTCACCTTCGGCATGTGGACCACCCTGATCATCTTCGGCGTGGTCGGGGTGTTCAAGGCGCCGGCGGTGGAGCTGAACGGCTGGTTCGGCGAGTCGATGGTCGGCACCGACCTGACCACCATCCTTTCGCTGGTGGGCATGGCCATGTTCATGTTCGTCGGTTGCGAATTCGTCACGCCGCTGACGCCGGAGGTGCGCAAGGCGGCGAAAACCATCCCCCGGGCCATGGCCCTGGGCCTGGTGGGCGTGGCCACCTGCATGTTCATCTACGGCGCGGCGATGAAGCGCCAGGTGGCGAACACTGCGCTGAGCGAAGACGGCAGCGTGCACTTGCTGGACACGCCCATGGCCATCCCGCAGTTCGCCGAGCAGGTGATGGGGCCGTACGGGCGGATCTGGCTGGGCGTCGGCCTGCTGTTCGCCGGGGCGGCGACCATCAACACGCTGATGGCCGGGCTGCCGCGCATCCTCTATGGCATGGCGCTGGACGGCGCGCTGCCCAAGGCCTTCACCTACCTGCACCCGCGCTTCAAGACGCCGCTGCTGTGCATCGCCGTGGCGGTGCTGATCCCGTGCCTGCACGCCTGGTGGCTGGGCGGCAGCACCGACAACATCATGCACCTGGTGCTGGCCGCGGTCTGTGCCTGGAGCACCGCCTACCTGCTGGTGACCCTGGCGGTGGTGGTGCTGCGCATCCGCCGCCCGGATTTGCCACGGGCCTACAAGTCGCCCTGGTTCCCGCTGCCGCAGATCGTCTCGTCGATCGGCATCCTCCTGGGCATGTGGTTCATCACGCCGCCGGGGATGAACCCGCGGGACATCTACGTGCCCTTTGGCAGCATGCTCGGCCTGACGGCGATCTATGCGCTGGTCTGGACGGTCTTCGTGCAGAAGGTCAACCCGTTCCGCCCGGTGCCGGTGGAGGAGGTGCTGGAGAATGCCTTCAACCTGCAATCCCCTGAAACCCAAGCGCAGACCCTGCCTGGAGCCAAGCCCGATGAGCAGTACAAGCTGGCGGCAAAACCTCTCTGAGTTCTGGCGGCGGCCACCCTCGGGTTATCGCCCGGGGGCGACCCTGAACCAGTTGTGCCGCGACCTGCCGGGGCTCGACTGTGCCGCGCAGGCACCCGGGCTGGCGCACTTCACCTGGGCCGAGGAGGGCTTGGGCTTCGAGGTACAGGAGCTGCCACAGGCGCAGTTCCTGATGCACCTGGTGGTCTGCGAATTTCGCCTGCGCGTCCCCGGTTCGCCGGGGCCGCAGGCGCGGATCGATATCCGCCATACCGGCGCGATCCGTCGCCAGGGCGTCACTGCCAGCCTGAAGCAGGGCGCTCAGGAAGAGTGGGCGGGGCTGTTGCAGCAGTTGCACAGCGATCCGCAACTGCTGGCGGCGTTGCTGCCGCTGGACTTCAAGCGCCTGCAACTGCAGCGCGACGAGCAGGGCTGGCTGGTGCGCCTGGAGCATTTCGGCGCCAGCGAGGTGGTCAACCGGCTGCCCGGTTTCCGCCGTTATATCCGCCTGAGCGCCGAGCAGCGTGGCGCCTTGCTGGCGGCTTTCAAGCGCCTGCATTCACTGTTGCGCAATCACTGAGCCATGCCCACCCGTGCTGGCACAGCCCGTGCTTAGGCTATAACAGACTATCCATTGCGCCGCGCTTCCTTGCCCGGCAAATAGATAACATGTTAATGATATCGCCATAACAACAAAGGCGGTTTCAGCCGGCTTCTGGAGGTGCACAGTGCTTGCTTCGCAAAGTTTCGGTTCCTGGATTGACGCATTGCAGGGGGTTTGCGGTCGCTTCGACGCCCGCCAGGCGTTGAACTCGGCGTTGTTCATCGGTGAAGTCGGCTTGCGCGACTACGCCGGGCTCGAAGTGGCGCAGATCCGCACCAATGCCGGACTGATCTCGCGCAAAAGCACCAGCGTCGATCACGAAGACGACCGCTTCTGCTTCTTGATCATGCAGCGTAGCGGCCATGCCCAGATCAGCCAGGGCGGCGAGCGCATCGAGCTGGCGCCGGGGGAAATGGCCTTGCTGGACTCGGCCGGGGCCTGTGAAATTGTCCCTCACGGCTTGATCGAACATGCCTCGCTGCATTTGTCCCGGGACGAGGTGTATCGCCATCTGCCGGCGCAGCAGCGCAAGTTCGGCAAGCTCTCGCAGAATTGCGCCAGTGGCCGTTTGATGCGCCTGCTGGTGGAGCAGATCTGTGGCGACGAGCTGCAAGGTTGCGCCGCCCAGCAGGAAGGCCAGGCGTTGCAGGAAGCGCTGATCGCCTTGCTCGGCCCGACCCTGCGCCAGACGCCCGGCGCGAGCCTCGACGGTTACGACAGCCAGCACGGCGGCTGCCTGCGCAGCCAGGCCCGGCAGTTGATCAACCAGTCCCTCACCGAGCCCAACCTGACCCCGGTATCACTGGCCAGCCAGATGAATATCTCGGTGCGCCAGCTGTACCGGCTGTTCGAAGAGCAGGGCGACAGCGTCTGCCGTTTCATCCAGCGCGCGCGCCTCGACCGCAGCGCGGCGGACCTGAGCAACCCGCGCCTGCGCCACGCGTCGATCACCGACATTGCCTTCAAGTGGGGGTTCACCGACTCGGCGCACTTCAGCCGCACCTTCAAGAAGCATTTCGAGCAGTCGCCGCGGGATTACCGGGCTCGTTCGCTGAACGCCTGAGGTCCGATCAACCCCAATCCTGTAGGAGCGAGCTTGCTCGCGATAGGGCCGGTGCATTCAACAGGGTTGTCGCCCGCAGGATTGCCATCGCGAGCAAGCTCGCTCCTACAGTTGGGCTGGTTTGCCTGTAGGAGCCAGCGAGCTTGCTCGCGACAAAACCGGTGATGCCTTACGGATTCTCCAGGTCGTGCCCCAGGGACTGGATAAACAGCGAGAACAGTTCCGGCTGTGAAGAAATGTCCAGCTTGGCGTAGAGATGGCGCCGGTGCACCTTGATGGTGTCCGGCGAGATCTTCAGCCGCTCGGCCATGGCCTTGGAAGAAAAACCGCGGAGGATCAGCCGGGCGATCTCCACTTCCCGATCCGACAAAACGCCACAGCCGAAATGACTGAGGGCGTCGCGGATCTGGCTGGCCATTTCTTCCGCGGCGGGCGCTGGCGGACGCTGGTTGCTTTGCTGCCAGTGCTGCTGCATCAGCGGCAGGACCCAGGCCGAGAAGGTGGTGAGCTGGCCGATTTCCTCGGCGCTGAACGGTCGCTGCATGCCCAGCGACAGGGACAGGGTGCCGGCCTCCGGGATCTGCAGGATGAACTGCAGCTCGTCCTCCAGCACGTTGTCGTGGAAGTAGCTGGAGAAATACTCGGTCTGCCGGAAATGGTCCGGCGCCACTTCTTCCAGGCGGTACAGGCCGTTGGGGTAGCCCTCGCGGCAGGCCTGGAAAAACGGGTCCAGCAGGTACAGGCCGTTGAGGTAGGTGAGCATCGACGCCGGCTTGTCCGAGGGCTCGGCATCGTATTCCTCGAGGGCGATGGGCAGGCCGTTGTGGGGATAGAAGATCGCCAGGGCGTTATCGAACGGCAAGGCCTGGTGCAGCAACAGCACCAGTTGCTTCCAGAAGCGCTCGCCGCCGATCTGCGAGAGGGTGCGCCCGAGTCCGGCATGCATGCCGATTTCCCTGAACAGAGTGATCAAATAGGTGGCTCCGCGTCGATGCTGCTATGGCCTGGCGTGCTGCTTTGCGCCAGCTGGAAGCACGGTTTCGGCGATTTGCCCGGCCACGTCAAGGGGGAGTACGCCAATAGGGGAATTGGCCCTGTACCCCCGGCTGCCTAAAGTGGCCTCCATCAAGTGCGACCCAGAGCGCATCCGCCTGACATTCTTCGTTTCTGCCTCAGACCAAAAATAACCACGAGGATAACGACATGAGCTCTCCCTGCGCGCCGCAAGGCGCCCTGAAACCCACGCTGAGCGTGTTCGATGTGGTGGCCATTACCGTGTCGGGCGTGACCCCGGCCAGTTCGGTCTTCGTCATCGCGCCGTTCGCCATTCACCAGGCCGGCAGCGGGGTGTTCCTGGCCTTTGTCATGGCCGGGCTGCTGGCCCTGATGTTCGCCTTCTGCTATGCCGAACTGGGCCGCGCCCACAACAGCGCCGGCGGCGAGTACGTGTACGCCAAGCGGGTGTTCGGCGGCATGGCCGGTTACGCGACCTTTCTCACGGTGCTGGTGATGTTGCTGTTCATTCCGCCGGTGCTGGCCACCGGCGCGGCGACTTACCTGAACAACGCCCTGGGCACGCGTTTCGATTCGCAGACTGTGGCCCTGGTGATCGTGGTCTGTAGCTATGCGCTGGGCATCCTCAATATCAAGCTCAACGCCTGGATCACCGGAACCTGCCTGCTGCTGGAGATTGCCGCGCTGCTGGTGATCGTGTTCCTGGGCTTCGGCAACGCCTCGCAGCCGGCGAGCATCCTGCTGCAACCGCAGATCGTCGAGAACGGCGTGCTGCACATGGCGCCCTGGGCCCTGGTGATCGGCGCGGTGGGTATCGGCCTGTTTTCCTACAACGGTTACGGCCCGGCGGTGCTGCTGGCCGAAGACATGAAATGCAAGGGGCAGGGCGTGCACAAGGCGGTGCTCTGGTCGCTGGCGCTGGTGGTGATCATCGAACTGGTGCCGCTGACCGCGTTGCTGATCGGCGCGCCGTCCCTCAGCGCCATGCTCGCCAGTCCCGACCCCATCGGCTACCTGCTCACCAGCCACGGCAACGAAACCCTGTCGCGGGTGGTCAGCGCCGGGATCTTCCTGTCGGTGTTCAATGCGATTGTCGCCATCGTGATCCAGATCGGCCGGGTGGTGTTCTCCAGTGGCCGCGATGCCTTGTGGACGCCGGGCATCAATCGCCTGTTCACGCGCATTCATCCGCGCTGGGACTCGCCATGGCTGGCCACGCTGTTCCTGGCCGTTCCCTCGGCGGTACTCAGTTTCAGCTCGAACCTGGCCGACCTGACCTCGTTCAGTGTGCTGCTGATCATGCTGGTGTACCTGATCGTCGCCCTCAGCGCGCTGATGAGCCGGGTGCTGCTGCACAATCGCGAGCATCCGTACCGCATGCCGCTGTGGCCGTTACCGGCGCTGCTGGCGGTGATCGGCGCCGGTTATCTGTTGTTCAATCTGTTCCTGGACGCTTCGCTCAGGGACATCATGGTGATCGTCGGCCTGCTGGCGCTGTCGGTGATCCTGTATGGCACCAACGGCCGGTTCAGCCCGGCGTTCCAGAAACTCTAAGGAGAAGTCATGCGCGCACGTCAATTGGGGATCAGCCTGGGCCTGGGTACTCCCGGCCCCTTCAATGCCATCACCGATGTTCCGGGGGTACGGGTAGGCCACAGCACCCTCAGGACCACGGTCGACGGCAAGCAGGTGCGTACCGGGGTGACCCTGATCCAGCCCCGCGAAGGCTTTGCCCGGCTGCAACCCTGTTTCGCCGGCTGCCATGTGCTCAACGGCAACGGCGATGCCACCGGGCTGGAGTGGATCCGCGAGGCGGGCCTGCTGACCACGCCGCTGGCCATCACCAACACCCACAGCGTCGGCGTGGTGCGCGACGCGCTGATCGCCGAGGAGCATGCAAGCCTGGCGGACCCTTCGGAATACTGGTGCATGCCGGTGGTGATGGAGACCTACGACGGCCTGCTCAACGACATCTGGGGCCAGCATGTCGGCCCGCAGCAGGTGCGCGAGGCGCTGACCAATGCCGAGTCCGGGCCGGTGCGCGAGGGCGCGGTGGGCGGCGGCACCGGCATGATCTGCCATGAGTTCAAGGGCGGGATCGGCACGGCTTCGCGCCGGGTGCCGGGGGAGCAGGGCGGCTACACGGTCGGCGCGCTGGTGCAGGCCAACCACGGCAAGCGCGAGGAGTTGCGGGTCGACGGTTATCCGGTGGGGCGGCAATTGACTGGCATTCCGTCGCCCTTCGCCCAGCGCGGTACGCCGGGCATGGGCTCGATCGTGGTGATCCTGGCCACCGACGCGCCCTTGTTGCCGCACCAGTGCCAGCGCCTGGCGCAGCGCGCGTCGATCGGCATCGCCCGCACCGGCGGCGGCACCGAGGATTCCAGCGGCGATATCTTCCTGGCTTTCGCCACCGGCAACCGCGACCTGCCGCCTTCTGCCTATGGGCGCGAGGGCGTGCCCTTCAGCACGCCCCTGGCGATGCTCAACAACGATTACATCTCGGCGCTGTTCAGCGCCGCCGCCGAAGCGGTGGAGGAGGCCATCGTCAACGCCTTGCTGGCCGGCGAACCGATGACCGCGGACAGTGGCGCGAGCGTTCCGGCACTGACCGGGGAAACCTTGTTGGAAGCCATGAAACTAACTGGATGGAACAAACTTTGATGAACTAAAAACTGCGACGTAGTCGGCAAAACTATCTGTACTGTTATTTAATATTTAAATTCGAGATTGTCGGACAATTATCAACGGGTATTGAGGCTTAAAGAATATTTCGACTCACCAGTCATTGTTTTCGGGAGTTTGCTGGAACAGCGAAAATCAGGCGTCAAAAAGTAGTGGACGCCTGATTTCAAATTGTGTCAGGTTGCTTACGCCCGGATAGGGCGAGTGATAGGACGATCTCGCCAGGGATTGTCGCTATCGGACAAAAACTGTTCCATTGATTACAAGGAAGTGTGTTTATGTCGAAAGTTAAATCGAAAGCTATTGTGACCGCCGAACAAGAACTCGTGCCTTTGGCCGCGGCAAGTTCGGCTTACAACCAGATCAATAGCTTCAGCCATCAGTATGACCGGGGCGGCAATCTGACGGTCAATGGCAAACCCTCCTACACGGTCGATCAAGCCGCTACCCAGATACTGCGCGACGGTGCTGCGTACCAGGACCTCAACGGCAGCGGCAAGATCGAACTGACCTATACCTTCCTGACCTCGGCGTCCTCGAGCACCCTGTACAAACATGGCATCTCCGGGTTCAGCCAGTTCAGCGCCCAGCAGAAGGCCCAGGCCGTGCTGTCCATGCAGTCCTGGGCGGATGTGGCCAATGTCACCTTCACCGAAAAGGCTTCCGGTGGTGACGGTCACATGACCTTCGGCAACTACAGCGGCGGTCAGGACGGCGCGGCGGCCTTCGCCTACCTGCCGGGCACCGGTGCTGGCTACGACGGGACGTCCTGGTACCTGATCAACAGCAGCTACACCCAGAACAAGAACCCCGATCTGAACAACTACGGCCGGCAGACGCTGACCCACGAGATCGGCCACACCCTGGGCCTGGCTCACCCTGGCGACTACAACGCCGGGAATGGCAACCCGACCTATAACGACGCGACCTACGGACAGGACACGCGCGGTTACAGCGTCATGAGCTACTGGAGCGAAAGCAATACCAGCCAGAACTTCAGCAAGGCCGGCGTCGAAGCCTATTCGTCCGGCCCGCTGATGGACGATATCGCGGCGATCCAGAAGCTCTACGGGGCCAACACCACCACCCGTACCGGCGACACCACCTACGGCTTCAACTCCAACACCGGTCGCGACTTCCTCAGCGCGACCTCGTCGGCGGACAAGCTGGTGTTCTCGGTATGGGACGCGGGCGGCAAGGACACCCTGGACTTCTCCGGTTTTACCCAGAACCAGAAGATCAACCTCAATGAAACCTCGTTCTCCGACGTTGGCGGCCTGGTGGGCAACGTGTCCATTGCCAAGGGCGTCACCGTCGAGAACGCCATCGGCGGTTCCGGCAGCGATCTGCTGATCGGCAACAAGGTGGCCAACGAGCTCAAGGGCGGTGCCGGCAACGACATCCTCTACGGCGGTGGTGGGGCGGACAAACTCTGGGGTGGCTCGGGTGCCGATACCTTCGTCTTCGGTGCCAGCTCGGACTCCGCTCCGGGTGCCGCCGACCAGATCCTGGATTTTGTCAGCGGCCTGGACAAGATCGATCTGACCGGCATCACCAAGGGCGCCGGGCTGCACTTCGTGAACGCGTTCACCGGTAATGCCGGCGACGCGATCCTCAGCACCTCGGCTGGCAACAGCACCTTGTCGGTGGACTTCTCCGGGCACGGCGTGGCGGACTTCCTGGTCAGCACCGTCGGCCAGGCGGCCTACACCGACATCGTCGCCTGAGTCATTGCGGTAAAGTAAAGGAAGGAGGGTGGCGCCCAGGCGTCGCCCTCCGACCTTGCATTGACTGGCGAACTGCCTGAGGCTGTGCCCCGGAGTGACCCCCTTATGATTCGAACTGCCTTGATCGCTAAGGCCGGCGCGTACCTGATCGCGACGCTGATGATGTTTTATGGAGAGACAAGCATGGCAAGCAGCCTGAGATTGGCGGACCCCGCGGAACTGGCCGGACACTGGCAACTGTCGCAGCCGGCACAACCTGCCAGCCACTGTGCCCTGGACCTCGAGCTGAACGGCACCCTGGGCGCCGGCGCCGAGTGTTTTTCCGCCTGGCTGGGCGATTCGGCCATCGGCTGGTTTCCCGAGCCGGACGGTATTGCCGTGACCGGCAAAGAGGGCTCGAAGATCATCTTTTTAAGTCGCCAGAAAGAAGGCTTATATCAAGGCACTTTGAAATCAGGCATAACGATTATATTGCAGCGAGCCCCCTGAACAATCGCGGCTGTATGCATCTTTAAATGTATCTGTATGGATAAGCGTATAAGGCAGTGCCATATACGCGATGTCCTTCGTTCGATTAAAGACAACTAAATAACTAGAACTCCGTTTCGTCTGGCGGTAGAGTCCTTTCGCCTGTCCGCCACAATAATCCAATAATGTCCCGACTCTAGTACGGGCGGTTTATTTGTCCTGCGCCCCTGGCACGGGATATACAGCTCAGGAAAGACCAATGAAGATGGCGAAGACCACTGCACCGCTGTTCAAGGCACTGGGCGATTACAAAGGCATTCTGATCAGCGTCGGGTGTTTCACCGCTCTGATCAACGTGCTGATGCTGGTCCCCTCGATCTACATGCTCCAGGTCTACGACCGGGTACTTTCCTCGCAGAACGAAACCACCCTGGCGATGCTGTCGCTGATGGTGGTCGGGTTCTTCGCGTTCATCGGCCTGCTGGAGGTGGTGCGCAGCTTCATCGTCATCCGCATCGGCAGTCAGCTGGAGCGGCGTTTCAACCTGCGGGTCTACCAGGCGGCGTTCGAGCGCAACCTGTTTCGTGGCGAAGGGCATGCCGGGCAGTCCCTGGGCGACCTGACCCATATCCGCCAGTTCGTCACCGGACCTGCGTTGTTCGCCTTCTTCGACGCGCCCTGGTTCCCCGTCTACCTGTTCGTGATCTTCCTGTTCAATACCTGGCTGGGGGTGTTCGCCACTGCGGGCGCGGTCTTGCTGATCGCCCTGGCATACCTCAACGAGGCCATGACCAAGAAGCCCTTGGGCGAGGCCAGCGGCTATTCGCAGAAGTCCACGCAACTGGCCACCAGCCACCTGCATAACGCCGAGACCATCCAGGCCATGGGCATGCTCGGCGCGCTGCGCAAGCGCTGGTTCGAGGTGCATTCGCGCTTTCTCGGCCTGCAGAACCAGGCCAGCGACACCGGCGCGGTCATCAGCTCGCTGAGCAAGACCCTGCGCCTGTGCCTGCAATCGCTGGTGCTGGGCCTGGGCGCCTTGCTGGTGATCAAGGGCGACATGACCGCCGGCATGATGATCGCCGGCTCGATCCTGATGGGCCGGGTGCTGAGCCCGATCGACCAGTTGATCGCCGTGTGGAAACAGTGGAGTTCCGCCAAGCTGGCCTACCAGCGCCTGGACTCCCTGTTGCAGGCCTTTCCACCGAGCGACACGGCGATGTCGTTGCCCGCGCCCAAGGGCCAGGTGAGTTTCGAGCAGGTCAGCGCCGGCCCACCGGGCAAGCGCATGGCGACCTTGCAGCAGGTCAGTTTCAACCTCGGAGCGGGGGAGGTGCTGGGCGTGCTCGGCGCTTCCGGTTCCGGCAAATCCACACTGGCCCGGGTGCTGGTGGGCGTATGGCCGACCCTGGCCGGCACGGTGCGCCTGGACGGCGCCGATATCCATCGCTGGAACCGCAACGAACTGGGGCCCTACATCGGTTACCTGCCCCAGGACATCGAGCTGTTTTCCGGGAGCATCGCCGAGAACATCGCGCGCTTTCAGGAGGCTGACCCGCAGAAGGTGGTGCAGGCCGCGCAACAGGCGGGCGTGCACGAACTGATCCTGCGCCTGCCCCAGGGCTACGACACCTTGCTGGGTGATGACGGCAGTGGCCTGTCCGGCGGCCAGAAGCAGCGCGTGGCCCTGGCCCGGGCACTGTATGGCCAGCCACGGCTGGTGGTGCTCGACGAACCGAACTCCAACCTCGACACCGTGGGCGAAAGCGCCCTGGCGTCCGCCATCGCGCAGATGAAGGCCCAGGGCACCAGCGTGATCCTGGTCACCCATCGTTCCTCGGCGCTGGCCCAGGCCGACAAGCTGCTGGTGCTCAACGAAGGGCGCCTGCAGGCCTTCGGCCCGAGCCAGGAGGTGCTCAAGGCGCTGTCCAGTGGTGCCCAGGCTCAGGCACAAAATCAACACCAGGCCCAGCCCCAGGAACAGCAGCAGCGGGAAAAAACCTCGGCCCCGACGGCCCCGGGCGGCTTGAGCATGAGCCGCCAGTATCAGGCCCCGACACGGAACCCAGGCGCATGAGCAAGGACAGCGAAATGATGATCGAACAAGGTTATGCGCCGGAGCGTCCCGAGCGCGATGCGCGGTTTTTCGCGCGTATGGGTTGGGTGCTGGCGCTGGCCGGCGCCGGCAGCTTTTTTCTCTGGGCAGCCCTGGCGCCGCTGGACCAGGGCATCCCGGTGCAAGGCACGGTGGTGGTCTCGGGCAAGCGCAAGGCCGTGCAATCCATGAGCGGTGGCGTGGTCAGCCGGATCCTGGTGCGTGAAGGCGAGGCGGTGAAGCAGGGCCAGCCGCTGTTCCGCCTGGACCAGACCCAGGTCGAGGCCGACGTGCAGTCGCTGCAAGCGCAGTACCGCATGGCCTGGGCCAGCCTGGCACGCTGGCAGAGCGAGCGCGATAACCTCAAGCAGGTGAATTTCCCAGAGGCCCTGAGCGCCGATCCCGACCCACGCCTGGCCCTGGTCCTGGAAGGCCAGCGGCAACTGTTCAGCAGCCGGCGCGAGGCTTTCGCCCGCGAGCAGGCGGGGATCCGCGCCAGTATCGAAGGCGCCACCGCGCAACTGGCGGGGATGCGCCGGGCGCGCACCGACCTCAACAACCAGGCCGAATCCCTGCGCCAACAGCTGGCCAACCTGCAGCCTCTGGCGGACAACGGCTACATCCCGCGCAACCGCCTGATGGAGTACCAGCGCCAGTTGTCCCAGGTGCAGCAGGAACTGGCGCAGAACACCGGCGAAAGCGGGCGGGTGGAGCAGGGCATTCTCGAGTCGCGGCTCAAGTTGCAGCAGCACAGCGAGGAGTACCAGAAGGAAGTGCGCAGCCAGTTGGCCGACGCGCAGCTGAAAAGCCTGACCCTGGAACAGCAACTGACCTCGGCCGGTTTCGACCTGCAGCACAGCGAGATCCTCGCCCCGGCCGACGGCATCGCGGTCAACCTCGGGGTGCACACCGAAGGCGCCGTGGTCCGCCCCGGGGAAAACCTGCTGGAGATCGTGCCCCAGGGCACGCGCCTGGAAGTGGAAGGGCACCTGCCGGTGAACCTGATCGACAAGGTCGGCAGCCACTTGCCGGTGGACATCCTGTTCACCGCCTTCAACCAGAGCCGCACGCCGCGGGTGTCCGGCGAGGTCAGCCTGATCTCCGCCGACCAGATGGTCGATGAAAAGACCGGGGTGCCTTATTACGTGCTGCGCAGCAGCGTCAGCGACCAGGCCATGGAAAAGCTCAATGGCCTGGTGATCAAGCCGGGCATGCCGGCGGAGATGTTCGTCCGCACCGGCGAGCGCTCGCTGCTCAATTACCTATTCAAACCCCTGCTCGACCGGGCGGGTTCCGCATTGACCGAGGAATAAGGATGTTCCGTCGCATGAGTCAGCTTTCCATCTTCGGAGCTACAGTCGCTTTGCTGGTATGCACCAACGCCCAGGCCATGGGGCCGTTCCAGGTCTACGAACAGGCCCTGCGCAACGACCCGGTGTTCCTCGGGGCGATCAAGGAGCGCGATGCCGGCCTGGAAAACCGCATCATCGGTCGCGCCGGGCTGCTGCCGAAACTCAACTACAGCTACAACAAGGGCCGCAACAACTCCGAGGCCACCGTGCCCGACGGCCGCGGCGGCACCAGCCACGATGACCGCAACTACGACAGCTACGGCTCGACCTTCACCCTGCAACAGCCGCTGATCGACTACGAGGCCTATGCCTCCTACCGCAAGGGCGTGGCCCAGGCGCTGTTCGCCGACGAGAACTTTCGCGGCAAGAGCCAGGAGCTGCTGGTACGGGTGCTGACCTTTTACACCCAGGCGCTGTTCGCCCAGGATCAGATCGAGATCGCCCAGGCCAAGAAGAAGGCCTTCGAACAGCAGTTCCAGCAGAACGAGCACATGTTTCGCCAGGGCGAGGGCACCCGCACCGACATCCTCGAAGCGGAATCGCGCTACGAGCTGGCGACCGCCGAGGAGATCGAGGCCCGCGACGAGCAGGACGCGGCGCTGCGCGAGCTGGGGGCGTTGATCGGCGTGCCGACCGTGGACATCCGCGATCTCGACCCGCTGCGCGATCGTTTCGAGTCTTTCACCCTGTCGCCGGCCAACTACGACGCCTGGCATGAACTTGCGATCAGCAACAACCCGAACCTGGCCTCCCAGCGCCACGCCGTGGAAGTGGCGCGTTACGAGATCGAGCGCAACCGCGCCGGCCACCTGCCGCGGCTCAGTGCCTATGCCACCTCGCGCCGGGTCGAGTCGGAAAGCGGCAACACCTACAACCAGCGCTATGACACCAACACCATCGGCATCGAAATCAGCATGCCGCTGTACGCCGGTGGCGGCGTCTCGGCGGCCACCCGCCAGGCCAGCCGGACCATGGAGCAGGCCGAGTACGAGCTGGATTCGCAGACCCGCACCACCCTGATCGAGCTGCGGCGCCAGTTCAGCGCCTGCCTGTCCGGGGTCAGCAAGCTGCGCGCTTATCAGAAGGCGCTGACCTCGGCCGAGGCCCTGGTGATCTCGACCAAGCAGAGCATCCTCGGCGGCGAACGGGTCAACCTCGACGCGCTGAACGCCGAGCAACAGCTGTACACCACACGGCGCGACCTGGCGCAGGCCCGTTACGACTATTTGATGGCCTGGACCAAGTTGCACTACTACGCAGGCACCCTGCGTGAAGATGACCTGGCCCGGGTCGACGAAGCCTTCAGGCCCGGCTCATGAACTGACAAAAAGGCGGCCGCGGGCGGCCCGACCTGACATTTTCGACAAAAACAAAAAACGAGAAGTCATCACATGGATAGACGCTTTTATCAGCTCAAGGCGCTGAGTCGCCGCTCGTTGCTGGCCTGTTCCACGCTATCGGCGGTGGCACTGCCCGGCATGGTCCAGGCGCAGTACCAGGAAACCGGCCAGTTGGGGGTGCCGGCCAGCTGGCAATCGGCCGAATACACCCAGGACTGGGGCCTGGAACGCATGCGCGCCAGCTCCGCCTATGCCGCCGGGATCACCGGCAGCGGGGTAAAGATCGGCGCCCTCGACTCGGGCTTCGACGCCAGCCACGGCGAAGCATCGCCCGAGCGCTTCCACGGGGTCACCGCCAGCGGCACTTATGTCGATGGCTCGCCGTTCAGCGTCTCCGGGGTGCTCAACGGCAACAACGACAGCCATGGCACCCATGTCACCGGCACCATGGGCGCGGCCCGCGATGGCGTTGGCATGCACGGCGTGGCCTTCAATGCCCAGGTCTACGTGGGCAACACCAACAAGAACGACAGCTTTCTGTTCGGCCCGACCCCGGACCCGCAGTATTTCAAGGCGGTGTACGGGGCCCTGGCGGATGCCGGGGTGCGCGCCATCAACAACAGCTGGGGCAGCCAGCCGCCGGGTGTCAGCTACCAGACCCTGGGCGACCTGCACGCCGCCTATGCCCAGCACTATGGCCAGGGCACCTGGCTGGACGCGGCCGCCGATATATCGCGCCAGGGCGTGATCAATGTGTTCAGCGCCGGCAACAGCGGTTACGCCAACGCCAGCGTGCGCGCGGCGCTGCCGTACTTCCAGCCGGAGCTGGAAGGCCACTGGCTGGCGGTGTCCGGCCTGGATGCGAATAACCAGCAGCGCTACAACCAGTGCGGCATCGCCAAGTACTGGTGCGTGGCCGCGCCCGGGCGGTTGATCTCCAGCACCGTGCCGGGCGGCGGTTACGCCACCAAGTCCGGCACCTCGATGGCCGCGCCCCATGCCACGGGCGCGCTGGCCCTGGTGATGGAGCGTTATCCCTACATGAATAACCAGCAGGCCCTGGAGGTGCTGCTGACCACCGCCACCCAGCTGGACGGTTCGATCACCGAGGCGCCCACCCGCCTGGTCGGCTGGGGCGTGCCCAACCTGGAGCGGGCCATGCACGGTCCCGGGCAGTTGCTGGGGACGTTCGACGCCAACCTGGGCGCCGGGCAGGGCGATGTCTGGAGCAACGACATCTCGGACAAGGCGCTGTTGCAGCGCCAGGGCGAAGACGCCGCCGAGCACGCGGCCTGGCAACAGACCCTGAAGGACAAGGGCTGGGAAAACGGCCTGGGTGCCGGCGCCAGCCAGCAGGACAAGACCGACTACGCCGTCGGCATGGCCCGCGACGCGGCCGCGGCGCAGCGGGTGTACGAAGGCAGCCTGATCAAGTCTGGCGCCGGCTGGCTGGTGCTCAGCGGCAACAACAGCTATCGCGGGGCGACCACGGTCAATGGCGGCTTGCTGACGGTCAATGGCTCGCTGGCCTCCAGCGTCACGGTCAATGACGGCGGCACCCTCGGCGGTTCCGGCCGCATCGGCGCGTTGCTGGCCAACAGCGGCGCCACGGTGGCCCCGGGCAATTCCATCGGCACCTTGCAGGTGGCGGGGGACGTGACCTTCCAGCCGGGCTCGACCTATGCCGTGGAGCTGTCGCCCACCAGCAGCGACCGCATCGTCGCCGGCGGCAAGGCCACCCTCAACGGCGCCGGGGTCACCCTGGCCCTGGAAAACAGCCCGCAGTTGCTCAGCCTGGAACAGACGCAAAGCCTGATCGGCAGCCAGTACCAGATCCTCCAGGCGGCGAACGGGATCGACGGACGCTTCGGCTCGGTGGAGCCGAACTACCTGTTCCTCGGTGGCAGCCTCGATTATTCGGCCAGTGGCGTGCAACTGAGCATCGGGCGTAACGCCACCTCGTTCGCCAGTGTCGGCCTGACCCCGAACCAGCGCTCGGTGGCCGCCGCCGCCGAGCAGCTGGGGGCAGGCAACCCGGTGTATGAAAGCCTGCTGCGCTCGCCGAGCGCCGGTGTGGCGCAACAGGCGTTCCAGCAACTGTCCGGGGAAATCTACCCGGCGCTGGGTTCGATGCTGCTCAACGACAGCCGTCAGCTGCGCGAGGCGGTCGGCGAGCGTCTGCAGGTGCCGGGCGCGGTGGTGCAGAGCGAGGGCAACCTCTGGCTCAAAGTGCTGGGCGCCTGGGGCAAGAACGACGGCAGCCACGACACCGAGGCCTACAACACGTCCATCGGCGGGTTGCTGCTGGGGGCCGACGGCGCGCTCAGCGACAGCACGCGCCTGGGCGCCTTCGCCGGCTACAGCGACAGCTCCCTGAGCATGGGCGGCGGCACTCATTCCAAGGCCTCCGTGGACAGCTATCACCTGGGCACCTACCTCGGCCACGAGCTGGGCGCCTGGCGCCTGAGCGCGGGCGCGGCCCACAGCTGGCATCGCGCCGACGTCAAGCGCGACCTGCAGTTCGGCGAAGTCAGCGGCAAGCAGAAAGCCAAGGTCGATGCCCGCACCAGCCAGGTCTTCGGCGAAGCGGCTTATCGCCTGGACCTGCCGGCGCTGGCCCTGGAACCGTTCGCCAACCTGGCCTACGTGCACCTGCACCGCGACAGCTTCAGCGAGAAGGGCGATGCCGCCGCGTTGAAAGGCGGCAGCGACAGCCGCGAAGCCGCACTCAGCACCCTCGGCCTGCGTGCCCTGAAAAGCCTCGAACTGTCCGGGCAAACCCGCCTGGACCTTTCCGGCTCCCTGGGCTGGCAGCACAACCTGAGCAACACCCGGGCCGAAGAGCACCTGGCCTTTGCGTCCGGTGGCACGCCGTTCAGCGTCGAAAGCACCTCGCTGCCGCGCAATGCCGCGCTGGTCGGCGCCCATGCCAGCCTGGCGTTGAGTCGCGACCTGCGCCTGAGCCTGGACTACAACGGCCAACTGGCCAGCCGCGAGAAGAACCACGGGGCAGGGCTGAGCCTGAACTGGCAGTTCTGACCCGGCTTTTGACACCGCCGTGCTGACGCAAGGTCGCGTCGGCACGGCACAGCAGCTATCGGCACAGCACGGGTCGCCGTTGGCGGGCCGGCTGTTCGGTAAAACCAGCCGCGTCGGGTCTGGCGCGGTGTTTCTATCAAGGTAATTGTTTCTAGCAAGGCAACTATTTCCAGCAAGGCAACTAAGGAAGGTACCGATGAAATACAGCTTTACGGGGGCTGCTCCGGCAGCCAACAGCCTGGTGCGCGCCTCCTGCGGCGCTTTGATCTGTGGCCTGGCCGCGGCGGGTAGCGCCCAGGCCGCGCCTTATGTGGAAGGCGGCAAGCCGGGCGATCCCGGCAGTTGGCGCAGTGCCGAGTTCAATGCCGAATGGGGCCTGGGGGCGATCCACGCCGAGCAGGCGTATGCCGCCGGTTATACCGGCAAGGGCGTCAAGCTGGGGATCTTCGACCAGCCGGTGTATGCCCAGCACCCGGAATTCAGCGGCAACAACAAGGTGATCACCCTGGTCACCAGCGGCATCCGCGAATACACCGACCCCTACATTCCGGTCAAGGCCGGCGATGCCTTCCGTTATGACGGCACGCCTTCGGTGGGTTCCGACGGCAAGCTTGGCTCCCACGGCACCCACGTCGGCGGGATCGCCGCTGGCAGCCGCGACGGTGGGCCGATGCATGGCGTGGCCTTCGACGCGCAGATCATCAGTGCCGAGAACGGCGACCCGGGCCCCGAGGACGGGATCATTCTCGGCAACGACGGCGCGGTCTACCGGGCCGGCTGGGACGCCCTGGTGAACAGCGGCGCGCGGATCATCAACAACAGCTGGGGCATCGGCATCACCGATCGCTTCGACCAGGGTGGTCGCGACCCGGCCTTTCCGCATTTCACCGTGCAGGACGCCCAGTTGCAGTTCGACCAGATCCAGCCGCTGCTGGGCACCCGCCAGGGTGGCGCCTACAGCGGGGCGATCGACGCCGCTCGCGGTGGCGTGCTGACCATCTTCGCCGCCGGTAACGACTACAACCTGAACAACCCGGACGCCATTGCCGGCCTGGCCTATTTCGTGCCGGAAATCGCGCCGAACTGGATGACGGTAGCGGCCTTGCAGGTGAACCCGGACACCGCCAGCCCCAATCCCTACACCCTCAGTACCTTCTCCTCGCGCTGCGGCTACACCGCGAGCTTCTGCGTCTCGGCGCCGGGTACACGGGTCTACAGTGCGGTGATCGGCGGCACCAACCTGGACGACATGACCATCGGCTATGCCAACAAGAGCGGCACCTCCATGGCCGCGCCCCATGTGGCGGGCGCGGCGGCGGTGTTGATGGAGCGCTTTCCGTACATGAGCGCTTCGCAGATCGCCACGGTGCTGAGGACCACCGCCACCGACATGGGCGATCCGGGCATCGACGCGTTGTACGGCTGGGGCATGATCAATCTGCAAAAGGGCATCGACGGCCCGGGCATGTTCGTCACCGAAGCGGACATTCCCCAGGAGTTCCGGGTCGAAGGCGCCTACGGCTCCGGCCAGTTCGTCGTCGACCTGCCCGGCATCGGCGCCGTGGTGGATGCCGGCAAACCCACCGAGCGCCTGTGCACTGGCCTGTCTTGCGGGCTGGATGTCTGGCGCAACGACATTTCCGGCCACGGCGGCCTGACCAAGCAGGGCATCGGCACCCTGGTGCTGACCGGCAACAACAGCTACAGCGGCCCGACCCTGGTCAATCAGGGACGCCTGGCCATCAATGGTTCGCTGGCGTCTGCCGTGACGGTCAATGACAGCGGCATCCTCGGTGGCAACGGGCGCATCGCCGCGCTGACTGCCAACCGTGGCGGTACCGTGGCGCCGGGCAACTCCATCGGCACCTTGCAGGTAGCGGGCGACGTGACCCTGCAACCGGGTTCGACCTACGCGGTGGAGCTGTCGCCGACCAGCAGCGACCAGATAGTCGCCGGCGGCAAGGCCACTGTGGAAGGAGCCAACGTGACCCTGGCCCTGGAGAACAGCCCGACCCTGCTCAGCGCCCGCGAGGCGCAAAGCCTGCTGGGCCGCCAATACAACATCCTGCAGGCGGCCGGTGGCATCGAAGGCCGTTTCGGTTCGGTGGCGCCGAACTACCTGTTCATTGGTGGCAGCCTCGATTACTCGGCCACCGGCGTGCAGTTGCAGGTCGCGCGTAACGCGACGTCCTTCAGCGATGTCGGCCTGACCCCGAACCAGCGCTCCGTGGCGGCCGCCGCCGAGCAACTGGGGGCGGGCAATCCGGTGTATGAAAGCCTGCTGCTGTCGGAAAACGCCGCCAGCGCGCAACAGGCCTTCCAGCAATTGACCGGGGAGATCCATCCGGCCATCGGTACGCTGCTGATCAACGACAGCCGCCAGCTGCGCGATGCGGTGGGCGACCGTCTGCGTCAGGACGGCCTGCTCGATTCGTCGGCGCCCGCGGCCAGCGACAACAACGTGTGGTTCAAGGTGCTGGGGGCCTGGGGCAAGGCCGACGGCGGTTATGACCATGCCAACTACACCACCTCGATCGGCGGCCTGCTCGCCGGGGTCGATGGCTTGATCGCCGAGGACACTCGTCTGGGCCTGTTCACCGGCTACAGCGACAGCTCCCTGAGCATGGGCGATGGCACCCATTCCTCGGCCTCGGTGGACAGCTATCACCTGGGTGCCTACCTGGGCCACCAGCTGGATGCCGTGCGTCTGAGCGTCGGCGGTTCCTACAGCTGGCATCGCATCGATGTGAAGCGCGACCTGCAATACGGAGAGTTCTCCGACCGGCAGAAGGTCAAGCGTGACGCCCAGACCGCCCAGCTGTTCACCGAAGCAGCATGGCAAGTGGCGCTGCCAGGCGTGGCCCTGGAGCCCTTCGTCAATCTGGCCTACGTGCATGTGGGCAGCGACAGCTTCCGCGAAAAAGGCGGGGCCACCGCCCTGCGCAGTGGCGATGACAACCGCGACGCGGTGCTCTCGACCCTCGGCCTGCGGGCCAGCAAACGCTTTGCCCTGTCCGATGCCCGGCAGCTGGAACTGGCCGGCACCCTCGGCTGGCAGCACAACCTGAGCGACACCAGCTCGGATCAGCACCTGGCTTTTGCCAATGGTGGTTCGTTCAACATACAGAGCGTTGCGCTGGATCGTAACGCCGCTGTGGTCGGGGCTCGCGCCGGCCTGTTGCTGGGGCGCGATACCCGGGTAAACCTGGACTACAACGGCCTGCTGGGTTCTCGGGACAAGAGTCACGGGGTCGGCCTGACCCTGGACTGGCAGTTCTGAGGCCTGCGGGCCAATGACCATAAGAGTGAGACACAACATGGGTGTATTCGATTACCGGAGTTTCAAGGGCGAGGCGGGCAAGGCGTTGTACAGCGATGCCCTGGCCTTGACGCTCTACGCCTACACGCCCACCGGGCAGCCGCTGGCGTCGGGCTGGACGGCGATTGGCGCCGAGCGGCTGGGGTATCAGGGCAAGGTCGGGCCCCAGGGCACCTTCTTCGGCGAGCAGCCGGGCTTTACCAGCGCCGAAGTGGAAGTGCTGGGGCGTTATGACGAGGCCGGCAAGCTGCTGTCGATCGGCATCGCCTTTCGCGGCACCGGCGGGCTGGGCTTGAGCGATACCCTGGGCGATATCAAGAACAACCTGCTGGCGGCGGTCGGGCCGGTGGGTTACGCGGCGAACTACAGCAAGAATGCCTTCGACAAGCTGTTCGCCAGCGTCGCCGAGTTCGCCAAGGCCCAGGGCCTGAGCGGCCAGGATGTGCTGGTCAGCGGCCACAGCCTGGGCGGCCTGGGGGTCAACAGCCTGGCCGAGCTGAGCGGCGAGCACTGGGGCGGTTTCTACGCCGACGCCCGCTATGTGGCGTTCGCCTCGCCGACCCAGAGCCCGGGGGACAAGGTGCTGAACATCGGCTACGAAAACGACCCGGTGTTCAGGGTGCTCGACGGCACCACCTTCAACGCCTCGTCCCTGGGCAGCCATGACAAGGTCCAGGCGTCGGCGACCAACAACATCGTCAACTTCAACGAGCACTATGCGTCGACCCTGGAGAACCTGCTGCCGCAGAGCATCCTCAACCCGCTGTCGTGGAAGGCCCACGGCTCCGCGGGTTACGCCGATGGCTTGAACCGGGTGGTCGATTCGGCGTTCTACGACCTGACCGGCAAGGACTCGACCCTGATCGTCTCCACGCTGTCCGAGAGCAGTCGCGGCAAGACCTGGGTCGAGGACCTCAATCGCAATGCCGAGCCGCACAAGGGCAGTACCTTTATCTTCGGCACCGATGGCAATGATCTGCTCAAGGGCGGGCGCGGCAACGACTTCATCGAAGGCCGCGACGGCAACGACACCTTCCGCGACGAGGGTGGCTACAACATCCTGCTGGGCGGCAAGGGGCATAACGTCTTCGACCTGCAGCAGTCGTTGGGCAAGTTCAGCGTGGTCAACGATGGCGACGGCAGCCTGTACGTGCGCGATGCCTATGGCGGCATCAGCATGACCCGCGACATCGGTGCGCTGGTGAGCAAGGAGCCGGGTTTTGCCTGGGGCCTGTTCAGCAAGGAGGTGACCCACAGCGTGACCGACCAGGGCCTGCTGGCCGGCAACCAGCTGACCCCCTACAACCACTCGCTCAATGGCGACGCCTACGGCAATGCGCTGGTGGCCAGCGTCGATGGCGACTGGTTGTTCGGGCACGGGGGCGACGATGTGCTGCGCAGCGACAAGAGCGACGTGACCTTTGTCGGCGGCGCCGGCAACGATGTCATGTACTCCAGCGGCGGCGGGGCCAACACCTTCCTGTTCAGCGGCGCCTTCGGCTTCGACGCGATCCATGGCTACCAGGGCAGCGACAAGCTGGTGTTCATGGGCGTGGCGGGCGCGGGGCAGGGCTACGACTACACGCAGCACCTGTCACAGAATGGCCAGGACACCTTGCTCAGCGTCGGCGACTACGCCGTGACGCTGGTCGGGGTCGCGCCGGACAGTCTCTCCGCAGGGGGGATCGTCTTCGCCTAGATAAGAGCGGCAAAAGGCATTGCACTAAGGGCGGGGCGTCTGTTGAGGGCGTCCCGTCCGCGTGAGCTATCTCGAGGATCTGTCCAAAAAGTCGGCGAGCGAAGGTCAGGCAAGGCAAAAACAGGCGAGGAAGCGGAGTGTAGGGACCTACATGAGCATTCCGAGCCTGTTTTTAACGCAGCATGACCGAGCGCAGCCACTTTTTGGGCAGAGCCTAACAAGTTCAACAACAAAGAGAGGCGATACCATGGGTGTGTATGACTACAAAAACCTCGGCACAGAAGATTCAAAGGCGCTGTTTTCCGATGCGCTGGCGATCACGCTGTATTCCTACCACAACCTCGACAACGGCTTTTCCGCCGGTTATCAGCAGTACGGTTTCGGCCTCGGCCTACCGGCGACCCTGGTCACGGCGCTGATCGGCAGCAGCGATTCGCAAGGGGTGATTCCCGGGCTGCCCTGGAACCCCGACTCGGAGAAAGCCGCGCTGGAGGCGGTGCAAAAGGCCGGCTGGACGCCGATCGGCGCTTCCCAGCTGGGCTACGACGGCAAGACCGACTTCAGGGGCACCTACTACGGGGAAAAGGCCGGCTACACCACCGCCCAGGCGGAAGTGCTCGGCAAGTACGACGACCAGGGCCACCTGACCTCCATCGGCATCGCCTTTCGCGGCACCAGCGGGCCCCGTGAATCGGTGATCGGCGACTCCATCGGCGATGTGATCAACGACCTGATGGCGGCGTTCGGGCCCAAGGACTACGCCAAGAACTACGCCGGCGAAGCCTTCGGCAAGCTGCTCGCCGATGTCGCGGCCTTCGCCCAGGCCAACGGCCTGACGGGCAAGGACATCCTGGTCAGCGGCCACAGCCTCGGCGGCCTGGCGGTCAACAGCCTGGCGGACCTGAGCGGCGATCACTGGTCGGGGTTCTACCAGGATGCCAGCTATGTCGCCTACGCCTCGCCGACCCAGAGCGCGGGGGACAAGGTGTTGAACATCGGCTACGAAAACGACCCGGTGTTCCGCGCCCTCGACGGCTCTTCGTTCAACCTGGCGTCCCTCGGCGTGCACGACACGGCGCAGGAATCGGCGACCAACAACATCGTCAGCTTCAACGACCATTACGCTTCGGCGGCCTGGAACCTGCTGCCGTTTTCCATCCTGAATATTCCGACCTGGCTGTCGCACCTGCCCACCGGCTACGGCGACGGCATGACGCGGATCCTCGAGTCGAAGTTCTACGACCTGACGAGCAAGGACTCGACCATCATCGTCGCCAACCTGTCGGACCCGGCCCGGGCCACCACCTGGGTCCAGGACCTCAACCGCAATGCCGAGACCCACAAGGGCAGCACCTTCATCATCGGCACCGACAGCAACGACCTGATCCAGGGCGGCCAGGGCAACGACTACCTGGAAGGCCGCGCGGGCAACGACACCTTCCGCGACGCCGGTGGCTACAACATCCTGCTGGGCGGGCAGGGCAGCAACACCCTGGACCTGCAGCAGTCGGTGAAGAACTTCAGCTTCGCCAACGACGGCGCCGGCACCCTGTATGTGCGCGATACCAATGGCGGCATCAGCATCACCCGCGATATCGGTGCGATCACCAGCAAGGAGCCGGGCTTCCTCTGGGGCCTGTTCAAGGACGACGTGACCCACAGCGTCACCGACAAAGGCCTGCTGGCGGGGAGCAACCTGACCCAGTACGCCTCTTCGGTGAAGGGCGACGCCGCGGCCAATACCCTGACCGCCCACGCTGGCGGCGACTGGCTGTTCGGCCTGGACGGCGATGACCACCTGATCGGCGGCCAGGGCAACGATGTGCTGGTCGGTGGCGCGGGTAACGATTTGCTGCAGGCGGGCGGCGGCGGCAATATCTTCCTGTTCAGCGGCGACTTCGGCCAGGACCGCGTGCTGGGCTACCAGAGCAGCGACAAACTGGTGTTCCTCGGCGTCGAAGGCGTGGTCGCCAACGACGACTTCCGCGCCCACGCCAGCACCGTGGGCAACGATACCCTGCTGACCTTCGGTGGCGACTCGGTGACCCTGGTAGGGGTGAGCCTGGACAGCCTCAACGGCGCGAGTATCACCATCGCCTGAGCACTGACCGCGCGAGGTGGCGATTTTGCCTCGCGCGGTCACGGACTTTCCCTCGGCAGCACTTCTCGCCAAAGCAAGGGGATTCGCCCGTAGGGTGACCCGCAAGCCTGGAAATGACTCCAATACCTGCCCAGCTGCGACGCGGCGCTCGATAGAGCATCGACTCAGCGCCAGGCGGGGTGATGGCGCGCGTGCGTTCCAGGGCCATTAAAGTCCGCAGGAGTTGGCGCGTTATCAAGGCAGGCGGCCGCAGCCCAGGTAGCGGCCAATGCTCATTCAACGGCAACAGTGAACAGCAGGAGAACTACAAGGTGAGTGATAACCAGAGGTATGGCATCGGTCTGGCGCTGGTCCTGATAGCAGGCAGCGTAATGGCCGAGGACTTGCCTCAGCAATCGATCCTGAAGCGCTACGGCGTGACCCCGGACCAGCTCCCGGCCGCTGCGCCGGCCACCGACAAGCAAGTAGAGCCCGAGCCGAGCAGCCGCTTTCATATCGACGCGGAACGGCCTTGGGCGAGCGTGACTCTGGGGGAGGGTAAAAAGCCTGAAACCACCGGCAATATCAGCATCGATAATGCGGCCGCCCGGGAATTCGAGCGTTGCCAGCGGGTGCGTGGAGAGCTGCAGAAGCGTGGGGAACAGCGATACATTTCCTGCGATAACAGCGTGCCGGGGCAGAATTCGGCACCCTGGTCGCCCTGAGGGCGACCAGGTTCGATCGGCTCAGTCCTCCTGGCGGACGGTGGCGACATCGGCCGCCTTGATGCGGATCTTCTTGCCGGCGATGTCTTCGAATTCGTAGAACCCATCGGCGGTCTTGGCGTTAGGCATGTCCTTGGTCAGGTATTGCGTGCCGTTCTGCAGGGTCACCACGGTCGGCGAGGCGCAGCCGCCCAGTGCCAGGAAGGCTGCAACGGCCAACGGCAGGCCCAGGTATTTGACGTTCATAGACAAACCTCTCTTCATGAATCTCTGTGAGTCCACCCATGATTGGCGGCTCGCGACTATATGGCTATCCGCCCTTGGTGTGATTAACCGCAAGAAAGTTCTGCGGCCCCGTAAAAAAACCTGTAACGCCACTTATCCAATAGTGTTTGCCAGGGCAGGTCGGCAGCTGTTATCTGTATGCATAACCAGTATCCACCTCTTTGCGGCGCGCTTGTCCTGTGACTTCCAACCCTCTGGAAAACCCTCTTTATTACCTGCACAACTTCCAGCAGGTGCTGGCCTGGCTCGAGCTGCGCTACGCCGATGTGCTGTCACCTGAAGAGCTTAGCTTCATTGCCGACTTCGCGGCCCTGGCCCAGCCATCCCAGGCCCTGCTGGTGCGCATGATCATGCGCAAGGGCTGTCATTTTCGCATGTCCCGGCTGGTCTATGAAGAAATCGGTGATACCCGCGCGGCCGTCGCACCGCTGGTGCGCCTGGGCTGGGTCGACGAACACGCGCCGCTGACCCTGGAAGAGCTGTTCAACCTGTTGCAGAAGGCGGAAATCCTCCACGGTTTTCGCCCGGTGATCGAGCAGCCGAAGGCCCGTAAGTCCGACTGGCTGGCGGCGCTGGCGCCGCTGTTCGACGAGCCGCGGAGCCTGGACCAATGGTGCCCGGGGCTGGAAGACGGGGTGTGCAGCCTGACGGTCATGGCGCTGTGCGACCGCTTGCGCCTGATGTTCTTCGGCAACCTGTACCAGGACTGGTCGGAGTTCGTGCTGGCCGACCTGGGCATCTTCACCTACGAGAAGGTCGAGTTCCGCGACGACGCCCGGGCCCTGCGCAGCCGCGCCGATGTCGAGGGTTTCCTGTACCTGGAGGATTGCCGGCAGTGCTTCGAAAGCGGCGCGGCGCTGGACGAGGTGCTGGCGGGCATCCAGGCGTTCGCCAGCGACAATCCCTGGCTGCAGCGGCGCCGGGCCAAGCTGCTGTTCCTGCTGGGCCAGCACTGTGAGCGGCTAGCCGAATGGCCGCTGGCGGCCGCCATCTACCAGGCCTGCGCTTATCCCGGGGCGAGAGCGCGGCTGATCCGCGTCTTCGAGCGCAGCGGCGATTACCCGCAGGCGCTGGCCCTGGCCGAGGCGGCGGCACTGGCCCCGTACAACGCGGCCGAGCAGCAGCAACTGCTGCGCCTGCTGCCCAGGCTGCGGCGCAAACTCGGCGGCCCGGCCACGCCGCGTGGCGGCACCCGGCCGACACTGCGCCTGGACCTCAGCCTGCCGCGGGTCGATCCAGAGCTGTCGGTGGAGTTCCATGTGCAGGCCCATCTCCACGAGGAGCAGGCGCCGGTGCACTACGTGGAGAACAGCCTGATCAATTCGCTGTTCGGGCTGCTCTGCTGGCCGGCGATCTTCGCGCCGCTGCCCGGGGCGTTCTTCCATCCGTTCCAGCGCGGCCCGGCGGACCTGTTGAGCGAGGACTTCCACAGCCGGCGCACCGAGCTGTTCCAGGCCTGCCTGGCGGAGCTGGATGACGGGCGTTATGTGCAGACCATCCGCCAGCGTTACCTCGACAAGTGGGGCGTGCAATCGCCCTTCGTGTTCTGGGGCGCCCTCAGCGAAGAGCTGCTGGAGCAGGCCCTGGCCTGCCTGCCGGCCGAGCACCTCAAGCACTGGTTCGACCGCCTGCTGCAGGACATCAAGGCCAACCGCGCCGGCATGCCGGACCTGATCCAGTTCTGGCCGCAGCAGAAAACCTACCGGATGATCGAGGTCAAGGGCCCTGGCGACCGCCTGCAGGACAACCAGCTGCGCTGGCTGGAGTTCTGCCAGCAGCACCAGATGCCGGTGGCGGTCTGCTACGTGCAATGGGCGGAGCAGGGCGCGTGAACTACCGCATCGCGGTACGGGCGCTGTGCGAATTCACCGCCAAGGTCGGCGACCTCGACCTGCGCTTCACCCCGTCGCCCACCGCGCTGGAAGGCATCCAGGGCCACTGCACGGTGGCGGCGCGGCGCAGCGCGAACTATCGGAGCGAAGTGTCCCTCGAAGGCAGCTTCGGCGCGTTGACCGTCAAGGGCAGGGCGGACGGCTACGACCCGGACGCCAACCTGTTGGAAGAGATCAAGACCTACCGTGGCGACCTGGAGCGCATGCCGGCCAACCATCGCCAGCTGCATTGGGCCCAGGCGAAGATCTATGGCTGGTTGCTGTGCCAGCAGTTGCAGTTGAGCAGCATCCGTCTGGCCTTGGTGTACTTCGACATCCTCAGCGAGCGCGAGACGTCGCTGGTGGAAGAGCACGGGGCCGAGGCCCTGGAGCAGTTCTTCAACCAGCAATGCAGCCTGTTCCTGCAATGGGCCGAACAGGAACTGGCCCACCGGCACGCCCGCGACCAGGCCATGGCGGCGTTGAGTTTCCCCCATCCCGACTTCCGTCCGGGGCAGCGCAGCCTGGCCGAGTCGGTGTACAAGGCGGTGAGCACCGGGCGCTGCCTGATGGCCCAGGCACCGACCGGGATCGGCAAGACCCTGGGCACGGTGTTTCCCATGCTCAAGGCGATGCCGGGGCAGCAACTGGACAAGCTGTTCTTCCTCACCGCCAAGACCCCGGGACGCAAACTGGCGCTGGATGCCGCCGAGGTGCTGTTCGAGCGCCGCCCCGGGCTGCCGTTGCGAGTGCTGGAACTGGTGGCCCGGGACAAGGCCTGCGAGCACCCGGAACTGGCCTGTCATGGCGAGTCCTGCCCGTTGGCCAAGGGTTTCTACGACCGTCTGCCGGCGGCGCGGCAGGCGGCGAGCCAGGTGTCGCTGCTGGACCAGCAGGCGGTGCGCGAGATCGCCCTGGCGCATGGGCTGTGCCCGTATTACCTGAGCCAGGAAATGGCCCGCTGGAGCGATCTGCTGGTGGCGGACTACAACTACTACTTCGATTTCAGCGCCTTGCTGTTCGGCCTGGCGCAGGCCAACCAATGGAAGGTTGCTGCGCTGGTGGACGAAGCGCATAACCTGGTGGAGCGCGGGCGCTCGATGTACAGCGCCAGCCTCGACCAGTACCAGTTGAACGCTGTGCGCCAGGTCGCCCCGGAAGCGCTGAAGAAGCCGCTGCAACGGCTCAACCGCGAATGGAATGCCTTGCACAAGGAGCAGCTGCGGCCCTACCAGGCCTATGACCAGGCGCCGGCCCCGTTGCTCAAGGCGCTGTCGCTGTGTATCTCGGCGATCGGCGATTACCTCAACGACCATCCGCAAGGGCTGGACAGTCGGTTGCAGGGCTTCTATTTCGACGCCCTGCAATTCGCCCGGGTGGCTGAACTGTTCGACGAGCAGTTCCTGTTCGATATCAGCAAGCGCGAACTCAATGCCCGCCGCAGCCTGTCCGAGTTGTGCCTGCGCAACGTGGTGCCGGCGGGCTTCCTGGCGCCGCGGCTGAGTGCGGCGCGCAGTACGGTGCTGTTCTCGGCGACGCTCAATCCCTGGCATTACTACCGCGACCTGCTGGGGCTGCCGGAGACCACGGTGTGGGTGGATGTCGAGTCGCCGTTCAGTGCCGCGCAGCTGGACGTGTACATCGTCAGCCGGATCTCCACCCGTTTTGCCCATCGCCAGGCGTCCCTGGCGCCCATCGTCGAGCTGATCGCCAGCCAGTTCCGCCGGCGCCCCGGCAATTACCTGGCGTTCTTCAGCAGCTTCGATTACTTGCAACAGGTGGCCAGCCTGCTGGCCGAACAGCACCCGGATATTCCTCTGTGGCAGCAGTCCCGCGGGATGGATGAAGGGCAACGCCAGGCGTTTCTCGAGCGCTTCGACGCCGATGGCCAGGGAGTGGGTTTCGCCGTGCTGGGCGGGGCGTTCGGCGAGGGCATCGACCTGCCGGGTTCGCGCTTGATCGGCGCCTTTATCGCCACCCTCGGCCTGGCCCAGTTGAACCCGGTGAACGAGCAGTTGAAACAGCGCATGGCAGCGATTTTTGGCGCCGGTTACGACTACACCTACCTGTACCCCGGCCTGCAGAAGGTGGTGCAGGCCGCGGGCCGGGTGATTCGCAGCCAGCAGGACCGTGGCGTGGTGATGCTGATCGACGACCGCTTCGCCGAGCCCAGGGTCCGGCAATTGCTGCCGGGCTGGTGGTCGCTCGACGCCCCGGGCGGCGAGGCGCTTCAGGGCGCCGGGTAGGCGGCGTCGCGGATCTCCCGGGTAAAGGCCCCCGACATGCCCTCGAAAGCGGTGTTGGTCAGCGCCACCACGGTCAGCCTGGCCTGAGGGTCGACGAACCAACTGTGGCCGTAGGCACCGCCCCATTGCAGGGTGCCCCTGGATTGCGGGGTGCCGGCCAGGGCCGGATCGTCCAGCACCGCCCAACCGTAGCCGAAGCCCCAGCCCGGCCCCTGGGTCTGGGCCTGGGCGCCGACCTGGTCGGTCATCATCGCCTGCACGCTGCGCGCGGAAAGCAGCGGGCCGCCACCCTGGCGCAAGGTGTCGAGAAAACGCGCCACATCCATGGCGGTACCGGCCATGCCGGCGCCACCGGAGGGATAGGAGCGCGGGTCGAAGATCCGCTGGAGGGAGAACCGCGTGGTACTTTCGCCGACCCTGATCGCCGCTTCGTCCTGCATCCGACTCGGCCGCGGACGGTCATCGCGGTACACCGCGCCGAGGCGGGCAGGATCCTTGACCGAGAACGCGGTGTCGTTCATGTCCAGAGGCTTGGTGAGCAGTTCCTCGGTCAGGGTCGGCAGGCTTTTGCCGCTGGCCTTTTCCAGCACGGCGCCCAGTACGTCGATGGCCATGGAATAGCGCCATTGCGTGCCCGGTGGATAACTCAAGGGCACGCTGGCAATGCGTTTGAGGTTGTCTTCCAGGCTCATGCCCGGCTCGGCCAGGCCATCCGACACCCCCGCCGTGCGATAAGCCCCGTGCTCGGCCTCGAGAAAGCCGTAGCTCAGGCCCGCAGTGTGGGTCAGCAACTGCTTGAGGGTGATCGGCGGTTGCGTGCCATCGGCCAGCGTTGGGCGGAAATCCGGCAGCCATTGGCTGACTGTGTCGTCCAACGACAGCGTGCCCTGTTCCACCAGGCGCATGGCGACCGCGGACACCATGGGCTTGGTGACGGACGCCAGGCGCAGGATGGTGTCGCCGGTCATGGGCCGGGCCGCTTCGCGGTCGGCGAAACCGGCGGCGCGCTGGTACACCACCTGGCCGTCGCGCATCACCACCACCACGGTGCCGACGATCCGCTGTTCGTCGATGGCCCGTTCGATGGCCGTGTCCATGCGCCTGCCGAGTTCCTCGTCCGGCGTGGCAGCGCCGGCCAGCGAAGCGCCGAGGGTGGCGGCCAGGGCAAGCAGACCTTTACGGGTTCGATCCATGGGAGGAAGCCTCTATAATCACAGTGTTCGTTATGATTAACCGGCATTTGTTCTAATTTCAATAGTGATCACTATGATAAATAACCCTGCTGCCGTGGTGCGCCGTCGTGGACGGCCGATTGCCTTTGATCGCGACCAGGTCCTGGCCCTGGCGGCCGAGGTGTTCTGGCGCCTGGGTTATGAAGGCGCCTCGATGCCGGAGTTGTCGGCGGCCATGGGCATCACGGTGCAAAGCCTGTATGCCGCGTTCAGGTCCAAGGCCGAGCTTTACCAGCAGGCGCTGCTGCATTACCAGCGCAGCACCGGCGCCTTTGCCGAGCGGGCACTGCGCGAGGAGGCGGACGTGGTGGACGGTTTTCTCCGCCTGCTGCGCGAGGCGGCCCATGAGCACAGCCTGCCGGGCCGGCCGCGGGGCTGCATGATCTCCACCGCGACCCTGACCTGCGCGGTGGAAAACGATGCTATTCGTGAATTTGTCAGTGCCCTGAGGGCCAACACCCTCCAGGCCTTTGAAGCGCATATCGAGCAGGGCATCGCCAGCGGGCAACTGCGCGCCGATACCCAGGCCGCGGCGCTGGCCCGGTATATCGGGGCGATCATTCAAGGCATGTCGGTACAGGCCCAGGATGGCGCGGATTGCGCAGCGTTGCTGGCGATCGGCGAGTTGGCGGGACGGGAAATACAGCGGGCCAGGGCCTGACGGGATGCCCGCCAATAAGCGAGCCTCAGCGGTTGCCGAGGCCTGTGCCGTCCTGTGAGACGCGGATGAACCGGCGCAGGGTTTCACCCGGCCCGGTGCGGAACTCGGTGGGCCTGGGTTGGCCCTCGTCCGCGGCGATGAAGACGAATTCATCGCCTTCGAGTCGATAGCTGGCCGGCAAGTGCTTGCCGGTGTCGGCACCCATGGAATCGACCCAGGTAATGGACTTCGGCGTGGTCCGGGTATCGAGGGTAAAACTACCCGCGAGCAACAGCTCGCCTTCAAGCGTCACGACACGGAACCCTTGCCCCTGGATCAGGGTAAGGGCGCCTGGGGCGCCATGTTCGTCAGGTGGGTTGCTGACCCCGTTGTCCTCGTACTCCACCTGTTCCCAGGCACCTTGAAGCTGTTGCAGATCGAACTGGTCGTCGCCGGTCATCGCCGTTCGGGCCTTCTGTCTTCGCTGGGTGAAAGGGGCGGGGTCAGTTGAAGATGTTGCGACCGATGCAGTACGTCAGCAGGTCCTGGTCGCTCTCGACTTCCAGCTTGCGCATGGCGGAGATTTTCTGTGCGCTGATGGTCTTCGAACTGCGGTTCTGGCTTCGGGCAATGTCACTGACGCTCTTGCCGGAAACGAACAGCCGCAGGATTTCAAACTCCTTGGGCGAGAGCATGGAAATCCGGTCGTCGATGCTTGCATTGGACTCGATGACCGAGCTCGGCGCAGGTTCGATACTCTGATAGGAACCTCTTTCGACGATGGTCTTGAGCGCCACCTGGATTTCATTGTGCAGCTGGCTTTTCTGGATCACCCCGACCACCCCCAGCTCATGCAGGCGTGTAAGGATCAACTGGTTGGAGATCATGGTCAGGATCAGTACCTGCAGGCGCGGGAAGTGGCGCTTGAGGTACTCGACCAGCTTGAGGCCGTCGCCGTAGGGAGAATCCCCGGGCATGTTGTAATCGGTAATGACGATATCGACCGGTTGTTGCTCGAGGATTTCGATCAAGCCCTGTGAGCTGATGGCTTCACCGACTATTTCAAAGTTGCTTTCTCGTTCCATCAACTCGCGAACGCCGAGCAGAACAATCGGGTGATCGTCGGCGATGACTACTTTAAATTTTTCCATGACTAGCCACTCGTAATACGCCGGTTGGTAAGGAGAAAGAATAAGGGATTGCGTTCATCAAATCTTGTCGCGTCTCATTCAAGTGCATTAAGAATATCCGTCAAGCTTTGTATCAGGCTTTTCACCTCAAGGGTCACGGAAGAAGTCGTCGCGCTTTGCAGTATCCGGGACTCCAGTTCGGCACAGTTTTTCGCCAGCGTGCTCAACTGCACGGCACCCAGCGCGCCGGCGGCGCTGTGCAGTCGCTCGGCGAGCCGCTTGGCATCCTGGGCGTCGAGGGCGTCGGTCACGCTCTGGATATCCTGGCGCATGGTGGTAATGAACAGCGCACGCATTTTCGGAGACAGCTCGATCATGGTGTCGCCGGTCGCGGGGGGAGGCGTTGCATCGATCATCGGTTGCGGTTCCTGGGCAGGCGCGTTCGCGCAGAGATTCGACAGGTAGTGGTGCAGCGTCTGCAGGCTCAAGGGTTTGACCAGCCAGGCATTCATGCCGACAGCCATGCAGCGGGCACCTTCTTCGCGCAGGGCATTGGCCGTGACCCCGACGATCGGAATTTCCCGGTCGCGCTCACGCAGGGCCCGGGTCAGTTCATAACCGTTGAGCAGCGGCATGTTCACATCGGTCAGCACCAGGTCGAACACCTGCGGCTGCCAGAGCTGCAAGGCTTCTTCGCCGTTGGAGGCGGCGGTCACCGTGCAGCCCAGGGCTTCGAGTTGCTCCTTGATGATCGCCTGATTGATCGCGTTGTCCTCGGCCACCAGTATATGCAGGCCGAGCCTGCTGCTCAGGTCGTATTCGGGAGCGGCGGGCGCAATGGTTTTCCCATGCAGGGTCAGGGAGACGGCCCTGGCAATGGCCCGCACATCATGGGCATCCACGCTGCAGCCTGGCTTTGGCTGTGCCGGCGGGTGTTCGCCGCTGGCGCACAGGACCCGGGGGCCGGCCCAGGCGGGCAGGTTGTCGGAGGGCAGGACATCGACCAGCAGGTTGGCCTGGCGCGACTCTTCGACAAAGGCCGGCAATGGCTTGGCGACCACGCCGAGGCGATTCAGCCAGTCGCAGGTGCTCTGCGTCAGCTCCACGGCGGGCGCCCGCACATACACCGCCTGGGTGGTCGGCAGGATGTCCGCGCAGCCATCCAGCGAGCCCGGCATGACCTTCAGCCCCAGCCGCAGCGAGAAGCTGCTGCCCAGGCCGGGCTCGCTGACCACGCGTATCTGGCCGTCCATCATTTCTGTCAACCAGCGGCATATCGCCAGGCCGAGCCCGGCACCGGCCTCGCTGGAAGCGTCGCGTACCTGGTAGAAGGTGTCGAACAGCCGCTCCTGCTGGGCTGGCGAGATGCCGATGCCGGAGTCGGTGACCTGCCATTCCAGGCTGGCCTGGCCCTCCACGGATTCCAGGACCCTGACCCGCAGCACGACACGGCCGGTGTCGGTGAACTTGATGGCATTGCTGAGCAGGTTGTTGAGGATCTGGCGGATCCGTATCGGGTCGCCCTGCAACTGGTCGGGCAACGTTGCATCGACACAGGCGTACAGCAGCAAGCCCTTGTTTTCGGCGAAGACACTGTAGGCATGCAGCGTGTCCTCGATCATCTGCAACGGGCAGAACGCCTGGGACTCGATCGCCATCTGCCCGGATTCGATCTTGGAAATGTCCAGCACATCGCTGATCAATTGGAACAGGGTGCTGGACGAGCGCTGGATGGTTTGCAGGTGTTCGCGCTGCCGCGCATCCAGGCGCGTCAGCCCGAGCAGTTCCAGGGTGCCCAGCACGCCGTAGAGCGGGGTGCGTATTTCGTGGCTCATGGTGGCGAGGAACAGGGTCTTGGCTTCGCTCGCCGCATCGGCGGAGCGTCGCGCCTGTTCCAGCATGGCCGCGCCCTCGATATGGCTGGTCACGTCGTGGAAGGCACAAAGCACGGCATCCTCGCCCTGGTAACGGGTGGGCACGAACCCTACCTGCAGGTGGGTACCGTCAATGTCCAGCCGGGTTTCACCGGCGACGGACAGGTCCTGCCGGTTCTCCAGGGCCATCCGCAGTTTTGTGCTGCCTTGCCACTGCTGGGCTTTGCGGTTTTCCAGCAGGACCTTGAAGTCCGAGCGACGCACCACGCACAGGCCGGTGGGCGCGCTATCGATCACGGCCCGGCTGAAGGCCTCGCTTTCGGCGGTGCGTTGGTAAGCCTCGTAGACCGGTTTGACGATGCGCGACTGATACCGGCGACTGACCAGCCAGCCACAGCCGATGCCGCCGATCAGCAAGGCCAGCAAGACCGGCAAGGGCCACAGGGTGTAGTTGAAGTAGCTCTTGAAACCGATGGTGTAGAGGGCGGTCCAGGGCTCGGCGGAGTTGCTCGAGACTTTGAAGACCATGCCGTCGCCGGTGATGTTCAGCCCGTCATGCAGCACGTCGCCCGGTTGCAGCGAACCGCTCAGCACCTTGCCGGAGGGGGCGATCAGGGTCACATGGTCATAGGTCGACCACGGCATGAGTCGCTTGATGTCACTGACCAGGTCCATGCTCAACAGCGACGCAATGCCGACCGGGTTGCCGGCGTCCTGGACGCCTGACCCTTGCGGCCCGAGGTGGGCGCTGACATAGGCCAGCAGCCGGACGGGGGCCTCGTTGGCCTGATGCGGGACCAGGGGTTCCCAATCGACCACGCCATCGGCCCGTGCCGGATCGTTCGCCAGCAGCAGCTTGAGTGTTTGCAGGACGAGTGCCTTGTTGGGGGTGTCGTTTTTCCAGAGCGGGTCTCGTGAATGCCCGGCTGCCGGAATGCCGATATTGAAGCTGTCCTCGACATCGAACAGAAAAAACGGCGGTGACTGGTAATGGGAAGTGGACCAGAAGGCGCTGTAGTAATCGGTCAGGTGCTCTCCCAGATCGGATAGCCTGGCCAAGGTGTCAGGTGCGATGTTCTGTTGGTTGACGGACAGGCTGAAGGGCGTGGAAAAGGCGAATTCCTGGCCCAGGTAGTTGTGCAATCCCTCTTCGGGCAAGGCGCTTTTCAGGTACGAACCCGAGTCGCTGGAGCGCAAGGGGACCTGGGTGCCTTGTACGGCGACGCCACGGAGGAAGTCTTCATGTTCGCGGATGTCTTCCATCATCCGCGCAAAGTGCGCCTTGAACCTGTCGTGTTGTTCTTCGAGCAGTTTGTGTGACGACCAGTAACTGATGGCGATCAACAGCAGGGTCAAGCCGAGAAAAATCAACAATCCCTTGTTCAGGCGAGTCGAGTATCGTTTCAGATTCTCGAGAAGCGTGTCCTGGTGGTTCATCACTGGTATCCAAAAAAGCATGAAAAAGTCGAAGCCTTGAGGATTTTACCTTTAAACAACGACTTGTCAGTGATGTGGGGCATGTAATCCTGAAGGGTGGGTGTCCTCGGTTCAATAACTGGCGGCTGGACCGTCGTTCACCAGCAGCTGTTGAAACTGTTCGGAGGGGACTGCGCGAGAGATCAGGAACCCCTGCACCTGGCTACAGTCGATCTTGCGCAACAGCGCCAACTCCTCGGCGCTTTCCACGCCTTCGGCGACCACGGTCAGGCCCAGTTGGCGACCCAGGGCAATGATGCTGGTCAGGGCCTTGGTCAGTTCTTCGCTGGCATGGCATCCCTGGACCAGGGCGCGATCGATCTTCAGCTCGGTGAACGGGGTGGAAACCAGGTTCATGTACGAGCTGTAGCCCTTGCCGAAGTCGTCCTGGGACAGGCCGAAGCCCTTGATGCGCAAGCGGCAGGCGCCGGCATAGAAGTTACTGATGTCCTGGGGCACCGAACATTCCATGAGTTCGAAACAGATCTGCCCCGGTACGCCCTGATGTTCCATGACAAAGTCGAACAGGCGGTCCGCCAGGTCGTGGCTGTTGAGCAGATGGGTCGGCAGATTGATCGACACCGGAATATCGTAGTCATGCTGGCGCCAGCGGGCCTGGGCCTGGATTGCCTGGCGCAGGACCAGCCACAGCAGCTCCTCCTCGAGATCGAAGGACTTGAGGGCGGGCAGGAAGGCGTCGGGGAGCAGCATGCCCTGTGTCGGATGCATCCAGCGGACCAGGGCTTCGGCGGCGACGATGCGGCCGTTGAACAGCGATTTCTTGGGTTGGAACCAGGCCTCGAACTGCTCTTCCTGGATGGCCTGGGCCAGCGCGGCCCGATTGAGCATGGCGGTCGGCAAGGGGCGTGGCGAGCTCGGCTGCGAGATGCTCAGCTGGGTGGTCAGGGTTTGCAGGGCGGCGAGGTTCACCGGTTTCGAAATCAGGCCGATGACTTTCACCCCGAGGTTCTTGGCGACCAGGCTGGCGCTCATCAGCATGCGCCGCGAAGCCGAGCTCATGATCGCCAGCGCCGGCTTGGAGTGCAGGGCCGCCAGTCCCTGGATGAACTGCACGCCATCCATTCCCGGCATCAACAGGTCGGTGAGCACCAGGTCGAACTTGCGCCATTTCAAGCGTTCCAGCGCCTCTTCGCCATCCCGTGCGCCTTCCAGGTAATAGGGGCCCAGCTCACCGAACAGATGCTGCAGGTACATGTGCTGGAAGGGATGGTCTTCAACGATCAATATGCTACAGGGCTTCATTCTTCGCTCTTTCATAGGGCGCTAGGTAATTGAACAGGGCGCGTAATGCAAAAGGTTTGACCAGGCAATGGTTCATTCCGGCCGCCAGACATTGCTCTTCTTCTCCACGCATCGCGTTGGCCGTGGCACCGATGATCGGGACCGTACAGCCACGGCGTCGCAACTCCTTGGCCAGTTCATAGCCATTCATCACGGGCATGTTGACGTCAGTGAGGACCAGGTCGAACCGCTCGGGGTTCCACATCGACAGGGCTTCCTCGCCGTTCGACGCAAGCTCCACGCTGCAGCCCAGCTCTTCGAGCTGATCCCTGAGGATCAACTGGTTGATGACGTTGTCTTCGGCCACCAGCACCTTCAGTTCCAGTTGCTTCAGCGTCCAGTGTTCGTTGTGGCTCTCGGCCTTGGCCACCCACAGCCCCTGGGCCTGGCTGACCGCCTGGTGAATGGAGCGCAGGTGGTTCAGGTTCACGTGCCAGCACCCGGTACGAACCTGCGGTTCGTTGTTGCCGGTGCCGGTGGCGAGGATCAGCGGACCGGGCCAGTCCGGTTGCAGGCGTTGTTCCAGTTCGCCGGGGTGGACCTCCACCAGCAGGCAATCGCTGGTCGGGGCGATCTTCGAGGGATGGCACAGCTGCACCCGGGCTCCCCACTGGCGCAGCCAGCCGCCGATGGACTCCGCGAGCTCCCGCACGCTGGACATCACATAGATGGTTTCCGGCAGCAGCTGGGTGGCGGGCAGGGTGACCGGCCCATCGATCGCGGCTTCCAGGGGCAGGGTGAGGGAGAAGCTGCTGCCCAGCCCCAGTTCGCTGACCATGCGCAGGCTGCCGTTCATCAATTGCGTGAGGCGCTGGCAGATAGGCAGGCCCAGGCCGGTGCCCGCCACCACGTTGGTATTGCCGCCGGTTTGATAGAAGGGTTCGAAGATCAGTGGCTGATGATCCTGGGCAATGCCTTTGCCGGTGTCGGAAACCTGCCACAGGATGCTGGAGCGCTCGCCATCGCGGCTCAGCAGGTTGACCCGCAGCACGATGCGCCCCAGGTCGGTGAACTTCACTGCGTTGTTGAGCAGGTTGCTGAGGATCTGCCGGATGCGGGTGACGTCGCCGATCAGGCGCTCGGGGATCTGCGGGTCCACGCAGGAATAGAGCAGCAGGCCCTTGTTCGACGCGGCGGCGGAATAGCCCTGGATCAGCTCGTGGACCAGGTCCAGCGGCGAGAACTCATTCAGCTCCAGGGCCAGTTGCCCGGCTTCGATCTTGGACACGTCCAGCACATCGCAGATCAGCTGCAACAGGGTCGAGGAAGAACACTCGATGGCGCGCAGGTAGTCGCGCTGCTGGGTATCCAGCTGGGTACGCGCGAGCAGCTCCAGGGTGCCCAGCACGCCATACAGCGGGGTGCGTATTTCATGGCTCATGGTGGCGAGGAACAGGGTCTTGGCTTCGTTGGCGGCGTCGGCCATCTGCCGGGCTTCTTCCAGCGCGGCTTCCACCTGCTTGCGCGCACTGATGTCGCTGAAGGCGCAGAACAACACGTCTTCGCCCTTGTAGCGGGTGGGCGCGGAGCTCAGGTAAAGGTGACGCCCGTCGGCGGTCTCGAAGTAGTCGAAGCGGTTCGGTTCGTGGCTCTTGAAGGCTTGCTGGATCCAGCCGGCGCAGAGTATTTCCCGTTCGATGCCGTCGCCCAGCCACTGCTGCGCCAGGGTGTTTTCCAGGACCACCTGGCCATCGGTACGCCGCAGCACGCACAAGGCCACGGGCGCGGTCTGGATCACGTCGCGGCTGAACAGCTCGCTCTCGACCAGGGCCTGGATACGGCTCAGCGCAGGAGTGATGAAGCGGTGCTCGATGCGGCGGGTCAGCAGGCAGATCAGGCTGATGCTGAACAGGCAGAACACCAGGGCGCCGGCCAGCTGGGGCCAGAGCGCGATCAGCAGCGACTGCAGGCTGAAGGAGTAGACCAGTTGCCAGTCGGAGGTCATCAGTTGCTTGCGGATCACCAGGTGATCGGGCCACCAGCGGCTGCCGACGAAACCGAAGAAGTTGTTGCCTTGCAGTTGCTGCAGGGCTTGCCCCAGGCGCCCGGCCGGGGTGTTGGTGAACAGCAGCGCGCCTTCGGAGTTGAACATCATGAACTCGCCGGCGCTCTGGTCGCTGAGGGCCTTGAGCACTTCCCGCCCATCCATTTCCAGGCCCAGCCAGCCGGAGTCATCGGTGCGCTCGTCGAGCCGGGTGAAAATGTACAGCTGCGAAGTCTGCGTGGACGGGTCGGTGAGCCACAGCTCGTTGGTGTCCGGATGCTCTCCATGGTTGAGCGCCTCAAGCTTGGAGAGGATGGTCCTGGGCAGGTTGGGGGAGGTCGGGTTGCTGCTGTAGAGGCGCATGACCCGAGCCTCGGGACCGGGGCTCACATACAGCAGGTTGACCTGCTTGGCCTTGAAGTATTCGCGCATGCGCACGCTTAGCCAGATGCTCCATGGGTCATCGAGGTCGCCCAGTTGCAGGTGCAGTTCTTCGGTGGAGGGCAGGTACACCAGGGCCTGGGCCTGCTTGGAGCGGCGTACCGCGGACAGGCTGAGGCTTTCCAGCAAGGCCTCGCGGCTGGTGAAGAAGGTCTGGGCTTCGGCGATGGCGCTGCTCATGTAGCCGCGGCGCCGGGAAATGTCGTTGCTGAGGGTGGAATTGAGGAAGTTGTAGACGGCTCCGAGGATACCAACCAAAAGAATGAGCGCGAAAAGACGCAGCAACCTGCTAGCGGCTTCAGGACTGGAAAATACGGGACTGATCTGATGAAGGTAGGTCTTTAATCTCATGGACCCACTCTAAATAAACCCTCCTTAATCCGGGATAGGACGATCCTTAAAGTCGCTGGTATTTCGCCGCTTCCAGCCTTGTCGACGACGAAAAGAGCCTGGCACGGGTGCCAGGTTTTTTCGCTGCGGTGCCGCTCGCGACCGGATCAGACCACTGCCAGTCGCTGCTTGCGCAGTGGCGCGGGGAAGGCCTGGTCGATGGCCGCCAGGTCTTCGTCGTGCAAGCGCAACCCGGCCGCCTCGGCGTTCAGCCGGACATGCTCGGGGTGCACCGCCTTGGGAATGGCGATCACACCTTCCTGGCGCAGGACCCAGGCCAGGGAAACCTGGGCCGTGGTCACGCCATGGCGTTCGGCGACCTGCTGCAGCGCGGGGTGGCGCAGCAGCTTGCCGGCCTGGGCGATAGGGCAGTAAGCCATGAGCGGCAAGCGCTGCTGTTGCGCGGCGGGCAGCAGGTCGAATTCGATGCCGCGTTCCTCGATGTTGTACAGCACCTGGTTGGTGGCGCAGGCCGGGCTCGCCAGTTCCTCGAGGTCATCGAGGTCGAAATTGGAAACGCCCCAGCGGCCGATCTTGCCGTCTTCGCGCAGGCGTTCGAAGGCTTCCAGCGTTTCTTCAAGAGGGTATTGGCCACGCCAATGCAGCAGGTACAGATCGATATAGTCGGTCCCCAGGCGCCGCAGGCTGCGGTCGCAGGCTTGGGGAATGCCTTTGCGGCTGGCGTTGTGCGGGTACACCTTGCTGACCAGGAACACCCGGTCGCGCTGGCCGGTGATGGCGGCGCCAACCACTTCCTCCGCGCCGCCCTCGGCGTACATCTCGGCGGTATCGATCAGGCTCATGCCCCGTTCGATACCGGCCTGCAATGCGGCAATCTCGGCGTTGCGCTGGTGGCGCTCCTCGCCCATGCGCCAGGTACCCTGGCCAATCACCGGGACGGGCACGCCCGCCAGATCGAGTGTTCGCATGACAATCTCCTGAAAGGGTTAGCAAGGACCCAGAGAAGCAAAGGCAAGGGTGCCGGTCAAGGTAACGAAGTGAGGGAGGCGATCTTTTATATTCATTTAAGGAATAAAATAACTACTATTTATTCCTTTTAATTTCTGAAAACACAGGGCACCTTAGAGGCCTGCACGGCGATGCGCCAGTGCCCACCCCAGACAGGAAGGCCCACCATGACCATCAAGGCAATCAACGTTCGCAATCAGTTCAAGGGCGTCATCAAGGAGATCCATGAAGGCCAGGTGGTCTCGGAAATCGATGTGCAGACCGCCTCGGGCATCGTCACCTCGGTGATCACCACGCGCTCGGTGCGCGACCTGGAATTGAAGGTCGGCAGCGAGGTCATCGCCTTCGTCAAATCCACCGAAGTATCGATCGCCAAGCTCTGAGGCTTTCGATCCCGACCCTGCACCTCGCTTGCCACGCTCGCCGAACCCTGCCACAGGGGCACCGGCAAGGGTGGCAAGCCGCCTTTCCCGAGAAAAGTCGGGCCTCCTTAGAATGATTATTTCTTTGGGTTATTGGCTGCGCTGATTCGCGCATATCCATCGCAGCGGAAAACACGCTGCGGTCCTGCTCCCGTCCGCGATGAAATCCATCTGGCTGCTCAAGCGGAAAATCCCGCGCGAACGGCTGCGCTGAAGCTGCCCCGGCAGCCGCGATTGCTGTTCGATCGGCATCTTGTGCGGCATTCGCCACTCCCTAGAATCCGCCCCATCAGCTTCGTCCAACTATCGAATCGCTTAGGGAGTTTCACCATGATGAATGCCATGCAGATGCAAATGCCGATGAACGCCAACATGCCGATGATGCCGATGATGGGCATGCCGATGATGATGGCGACCATGAGCTGCGAAATGATGGACGACGGCATGCTGTGCAAGATGATGCCGGCCGCGGGCATGGACATGGCCATGTTCAAGAACAGCGCGCAAATGATGCAGATGATGATGAACTGCGGCATGCCGATGATGATGCATTGCGCCAACATGAGCATGATGTGCATGTCCCAGGCGAGCATGGCCATGCCGATGATGGGCGCCATGATGCCAATGCCGATGATGGGCATGCCGATGCCGTCGATGAAGTGCGTGATGGAATGCACCCTCGAAGCCGACTGCATGATGTGCAAGATCATGCCGATGGCCGGCATGAACATGGACATGATGAAAAGCTGCTGCGCCCTGATGATGAAGATGATGAACGACTGCGGCATGCCAATGATGATGAGCTGCAACGGCATGCCGATGATGTGCTGCACCTGCTGATTCCTCGCGGCGGCACAAAAAAGCCCGGCCGGGATGATCCCGCCGGGCTTTTTCTATAGAGGGACTATTGGCATTCGTAGCCGCTGGCGCAGCCTGCGATCGGGGCCGCAGGACCCGCCCTGTCAGCACAGTCCCGGCTGGTTCAGTCCAGGCGTTCCGGATAGGTCACCACCAGGTAGGCCACCGCCTCGCTGTCGGCCGGGTTGCGGTAGCGGTGCGGCTGGTCGGCGTAGAACAGGATCGAGTCGCCGGTGGAGAGCAGGTAGCGTTCCTGGTTGACGCTGATTTCCAGTACGCCCTGGGACACTACCAGGTTTTCCTGGACCCCCGGTCCGTGTCCTTCGGACTGGTCTTCGCCGAGCGGGCTCAGGCGCAGCTCGTAGAATTCCGACTGGCGCGCCACGTCGAAGGGGAACAGGGCGCGGCTGACAAAGGCGCCGTTGGCGCTGACCAGGCGTTTGCTCTGGCTCGATGGCAGCACCGCCACACCTTCGAAGGCGCGGTGTTCGAGAAAGGCCGCGACCGACACCTTCAGGCCCTTGGCGATCTTGCACAGCACCTTGATCGACGGCACGCTGCGCCCGGACTCGATCTGCGCCAGCATCGCCCGGCTGACCCCGCACTGGCGGGCCAGGGCATCCAGGGACAGATGACGCTTGCTGCGCAGGCGTTGCAGGTTCTGCGCGACCCGCTCGCTGATCGGGTCTTCTTCCTGAGTTTCCAGATGGCTCAAATCAAGGCCGGGTTCGTCGGCGCTCGCCAGAAAGCGCGAGGGTTCCTGGACGCTCACGCGTGGTATGTCCTGGTCGGCTGGGCCGCCTGAATCCACTGGAACGCCTGGTAACCGGCATTGCGCGCGTACAGCTCCCACATGGCCCGGGCCAGTTGCTGGGCCTGCTTGCGTTTGCGGAACTGGGCGAAGTCGATAACGTTGTCAGTCGGTTTCATAAGGCACTTCACTGTCGTGACCAATGGGCGGGATGAGCTGAGAGTACGTGGTTATTTTTATAACCATAAATACTGATTATTTATTTATTAATTCCTTTGTGTTCTTAGCTTTCGAGCCCGTAACAACGCCCGCTCAAATCACATGGGCCTTGTGCAATTCGGTCAGGGCCAACGCCTTGAGGCGCGCCAGCAGCGGGTCGCGGCGGTCCCGCGGGTGGCTCAGTTGCACCGCCAGTTCCTGGCGAATACGGCTGGGGCGGTTGTCCAACACCAGCACCCGGTCGCTCAGGTACAGCGCCTCGTCGACATCGTGGGTCACCAGCAGCAGGGCGATGGCGTGACGCTCGGCCAGTTGCAGCAGCAGGTCCTGCAGTTTCATCCGGGTAAAGGCGTCCACCGCGCTGAAGGGCTCGTCGAGCAGCAGCACCTGCGGCCGCGAGTACAGGCCGCGGGCAATCGCCACCCGCTGCGCCATGCCGCCGGACAGCGCCTTGGGCAGGGCCTGGGCAAAACCTGCGAGGCCGACTTCCTCGATCAGTTGCGCGACCCAGGCCCGGTCGTAATGCTTGTCGTCGCTGAAGCCGATGTTCTGTTCCACCGTCAGCCAGGGCATCAGCCGCGGCTCCTGGAAGACAAAGGCCAGGCGTTCGGTATGGCTCAGCAGTTGCCCCTGGAAGTCCTTCTCCAGGCCGGCGACGATCCGCAGCAAGGTGCTTTTGCCGCAGCCGCTGGGGCCCAGCAGGCTGACGGTTTCCCGCGGCTGCAATTGCAGGTGGATATCGTCGAGGACGGTGGTGGTGGCGAAGGTCTTGCGCTCCACGTGGATATCCAGCAGGGCTTGGGTCATGGCTCGATTCTCTGTGCGTTAGTCATGGCTGCCTTGGCCATTGAAGGTGTCGCGCCAGGCCAGGCAGCGTTTTTCCAGGCCGGCGAGAAGGCCGTCGCTGAGCTTGCCGAGCACGGCGAGGACGATGATCGCCGCCAGCACGATGTCCGGCCGCGAGGTTTCCCGGCCGTCGCTGAGCAGATAACCCAGGCCCTTGGTGGCGGCGATCAGTTCGGCGGCCACCAGGAACATCCAGGCCAGGCTCATGCCGCTGCGCAAGCCGGTGAACAGCCCGGGCAGGGCGGCTGGCAGGAGAATCCGCCGCACCAGCCGGCGCCGGCCGAAACCGTACATATGCCCGACTTCCACCAGCTTGCGGTCGATATCGCGAATCGCCGCCACGCCATTGAGGTACACCGGGAAGAAGGCGCCGATGGCGATCAGCACCACCTTCGAGGTCTCGTCGATGCCCAGCCACAGCAGGAGCAACGGCACCCAGGCCAGGCTGGGGATCGAACGCAGGCCGGCGAAGGTCGGCTCCAGGTAGGCTTCGGCTTCCCGGCTCAGGCCGACCCAGGCGGCGAATACCAGGGCCAGGCTGGCGCCGATGGCAAAGCCCAGCAGCACCCGCAGCAGGCTGGCGCCGATGTGTTTCCACAGCGCGCCTTGGGCCAGGTCGCCGAGGGTCAGGGCGATCTCGCTGGGGGCCGGCATCTGGTACGACGGCAGCCAGCCGATTCGCACCACGATCTCCAGCAGCAGGATGATCGCTATCGGCAAGGCCAGGCCCTTGAGGCGCAGGCGCCAGCGGACGGGGTTGAAGCGCGGGAGCTTGCCCGGCGCGGACAGGGCCAGGCGGGTCGAGAGGTTGTTGCTGTCGCTGCTCATGGCGATTCTCCGGCAACGCCGAATCCGCGCCAGGCGCGGGCTCGGTTGTCGCCTGGGCGGTAGGTTATTGACGGGCCACGGCCTGCTTGACGCCGGTGTCGAGCAACTGGTCGATCACCTGATCGACGTTCACCCCGCGGCGCACCAGTTCCTCGGAGACCAGGATCGGCGCGGCGGCCTTGGAGGCCAGCACATCCTCGGCACTCAACTGTGGGCTGCCGAGGTTGGTGCGCGACAGTTGCAGCCGGGCCACTTCCAGCGGCAGGCCGGATTCGTCCGCCAGCAGCTTGGCCAGTTCGTCCGGGTGCTTGACCGACCATTCGCGGGCCTGCTCGTAGGCGGCGAGCACGGTGGCGATGGTCTGCGGATGCTCCTTGGCGTACTGCTCGGTGACACTGAGCACGCCGTAGCTGTTGAAGGCGCTGTTGCGGTACAGCAGGCGCGAGCCGGCCTGTACTTCGCTGGCGGCCATGTGCGGGTCGAGGCCGGCCCAGGCGTCGACGTCGCCTTTTTCCAGGGCGGTGCGGCCGTCCGGGTGCTGCAGGTGCACCAGTTCCACATCGTCTTTTTTCAGCCCGGCCTGTTGCAGGCTGCGCAGGGTGAACAGGTAGGGATCGGTGCCCTTGGTGGCGGCGATCTTCTTGCCCTTGAGGTCGGCGACTGTCTGGTATGGCGAATCCTTGCGCACCACCAGGGCGGTCCATTCGGCGCGGCTGTAGACGTACACCGACTTGATCGGGCTGCCGTTGGCCCGGCTCAGCACCGCCGCCAGGCTGGCGGAGGAGGCGAAGTCGACGCCGCCGCTGTTGAGGTATTCCAGGGAGCGGTTGCTGCCCTGGCTGAGGACCCAGCTGACCTTGGTCTGGGGCAGGGCCTTCTCGAGAAAGCCGAAGCGCTTGAGCACCAGGCTGACCGGCGAGTAATAGGCGTAGTCCAGGTGCACTTCGGCCGGCGGGCTTTCCGCGGCCTGGGCCAGGGGTTGCAGGCTCGGACTCAGGAGCAGCGCCAGGGCGCAGGCGCCGAGCAGGTACCTGGCGCGGGCCAGGGGGAAGCGGAAGACGGGTTTCATGGAGCGGCTCCGGACAAGGCGGCGAGAGGGCAATGTTGTTATTTCCGTCTCTTATTTCAAAAGTAACGGAAGGCAGGGGTGAGTCCTGCCGGAAAGGAATATTGCAGGCTCTGTGCCATAGACCGGGGAAGGGCGGTTTCCAGGCGTTGCCAGGAGAAAGAAGCTTCAGGCGATGTTGCCTGGCCAACAGCCTGTTGCCTCGCTGTTTCTCTATCAACAGCTACGGGTTGCGGATGCAGAAGCGGCTATGAGCTTATGCGTTAACAGAATTTCAAAACCAGATTCTAAGAGCGTTATGTTCTATAAAATCCGCTTTTCCAATCATCCAGGAATTTCCCATGACGCTCTCCCGACGCTTGCGCCGCCTGCTCTTCAGCACCCTGTTCGCGGTACCCCTGGTCCAGGCCGCCGAGCCGCTGGTCCTGCATGTCGGCGATCAGAACTACTACAACGTGCGAGCCTCGGTGGAGGCCTCGGGTGTGCTCGAAGGCGCGCCCTACAAGGTCGACTGGAAACACTTCCAGGCCGCCGCACCGCTGGCCGAAGCGCTGAATACCGGCGCCCTGGACCTGGGTTTCCTCGGCGATTCGGGCTTTCTGTTCCTCGCCGCGAAACAGGCGCCGGTGAAGCTGATCGGCGTCTCGCGGCAGAATCCGGACACCATCGCCTTGCTGGTGCCCAAGGACTCGCCGGTGCAGACCATCGCCGACCTCAAGGGCAAGAAGGTCGCCTACTGGCCCGGCGCCTGGAGCCAGCAACTGACCCTGCGCGCCCTGGAGCAGGCCGGCCTGCCGGAGGACCATGTCGAGTTCATCAAGCTGATGCCGATCGACGCCGCCGCGGCCTTGCCCCAGGGCAGCATCGACGCCTTCCCGGTGTGGGAACCCTATATCTCGCAACAGATCCTGTTCTCCGGCGCGCGGCCGATCCTCACCGCGAAGAACCTGATGCCCGGCCTTAGCGCCATCGCCGCCTCGACCCCGGCCATCGACAGCAAGCGCGCCGCCATCGCCGACTTCCTCGGCCGCCTGAAACAGGCCCGTGCCTGGGTCGACAGCCACACCGACCAGTACGCCGACCTGTGGGCGAAAAAGGCCAACCTCGACCAGAACGTTTCGCGCCATTGGCTGCGCCAGGCGCACATGAGCGTCGGCCCGGTAGACCCGCAGGCCGCCGCCGACCTGCAGAGCACCGCGGACTTCCTGTTCAAGGTCAAGGCGCTGCCGGCGCCCTTGGCCACCGCGACTGTTGTCGATACGTCCTTTACCCAGGCGCTGAACCCGTAAGCGAACGCTGAGGACTGCGGAGCGTCAGCGCCCTTCGTGCTGGCGGCGATAAGCCCCCGGCTGCACGCCCACGGCCTTGGCGAAGGCCCGGGTAAAGGCCGCCACCGATTGATAACCCACCGCCGCGCCGGCCTGTTCCACGGTGTGGTTGGCCTTGAGCAACTGGCAGGCGTGGCGCATGCGCAGCGCCAGCAGGACCTGGCCCGGGGATTGCCCGGCCAGTTCGTTGAAGCGCTTGAAGAAGGCCGAGCGCGACAGCCCGGTGCAGGCCGCCATGCTTTCCAGGGGCCAGGGCTGTTCGGGGTGTTCGATCAGCTGTTCCAGCAGCGCGGCGAAGGCCGGGTGCCGGGCCAGCGCCACCAGCCCGCCGAGCCCTTGGTTGTCGGCCACCTGCTGGCGCAACACATAGAGAAACAGCAGATGGCTCAGGCGCTCCAGCAGCGCCGAGGAGGGCGCGGGCGTGCGCTGGCACTCCTCCAGGATCAGCTCGAACAGGGCCCGGGCCGCGCTCAGGGACGGGTCGCCGGCGCGCAGTACGATCCAGTCCGGCAGGCCGTCGATGATCAGCGACGACAGCCCGGAGCTGAAGTGAAAGAAACCGCAGACCAGGCCCACGCCATCTTCGGCCTGATCTTTTGCGTGAGCGTCGAACGCCTGCATGGCCCTGCGTGGCAGTTCATGGGCGGCACTACGCTGTTCGGCGCTGGACAGGCGATAGTCCAGGTCGCGCAGCAGGAACAGCGCGTCCCCGGCATCCAGGCGCTGGGCCTGCTCCTGGCCCTCGATATGCAGCCAGCAGTGGCCCTGCACGATCAGGTGGAAGCTGGCCCGGGCCAGGCCGTGGGTGCTGGCGTGCCAGCCGCCGCAGTAACGGCCGACATGGAACAGGCTGGCGTCGAGTTCGAGGCTTTCTAATAACCAATCAACCAGTGGGCTGGACGAAATCATCTAATGGAAACACTCAGGAGCAAGTAATCGCTACTTTAGAATATGGATCGAAATTCTTATAACCAACAGACTGGCCGGACACCTACACAACAGGAGTCCACCGCATGTCGCGCATCACTCTACACAGCCTGCAAAGCGCTCCCGAAGCGGCCCGGCCATTTTTGCAGAACGCCCAGAACAACTCGGGCTTCATCCCCAATCTGCTGGGCATCCTGGCCAATGCCCCGGCGGCGCTGGAGACCTACGTTACGGTATCGGCGCTCAATGGCAAGGCTGAGCTGAGCCTGGCCGAACGGGAAGTGGTGCAGCTGGTGGCGGCCACCACCCACGGTTGCGATTTCTGCGTGGCCGGGCACACTGCGGTGGCGCAGAACAAGGCCAAGCTGCCGGACGCAGTGATCAGCGCGTTGCGTGAGCGCAGCCCCTTGCCGGAGGAAAAGCTGCAGGCGCTGGCTGCCTTCGCCGCCGAGGTGATCGCCACCCGCGGCAATGTCAGCGATTCGACGTTCACAGCGTTCAAGGCCGCCGGCTACAGCGAGGGCAATGCCCTGGAGGTGATTCTCGGGGTGAGCCTGGCGACCCTGTGCAACTTCGCCAACGTGTTCGCCCGCACGCCGCTGAACCCGGAACTGGCCAAGTACCGCTGGCAAGCGCCGCAGCAATGATGCAGCGGCTGGATTCAAGGCACGGCCGGTGGGCCGCTGCCGCGTAGAAAAGGAGAAAACCACATGCTCGACCCCGCATTGAGTCAATGGCTGGACGCCGAGGCCCAGGCCCTGGATCTGGGCCACTGCGACCCACAGCAGGTGCTGGCGCGACTGGCCGAGGCCCAGGTGCTGCGCATCGGCATCCCGCCTGGGCAGGGCGGTAGCGACGGCGACCTGGGCGCTGCCGTGGAAGCGGTGGCCGCGGTGGCCAGCCATTCCCTGGCGGCGGCCTTTGTGTTCTGGGGCCAGCGGGCCTTTATCGAATACTTGCTGCACAGCCCCAACGCGGCCTTGCGCGAGCGTCTGTTGCCGGACCTGCTCAGCGGCAAGTTGGCGGGAGCCACCGGGCTGTCGAACGCCATGAAGTTCCTCTCGGGCATCGAGGCCCTGCAAGTCCGTGCGTTGCCACAAGCCGGCGGCTGGTGCCTGAACGGGCGCCTGCACTGGGTCACCAATCTGCGCAAGAGCGGTTTTGTGGTGGCCGCGGCCATCGAGCACGAAGAGGGTGGCGCGCCCTTTGTCCTGGCGATTCCCGCGACCCTGGCTGGCCTGCAACGCTCGGAGGACTTGCAACTGATGGGCTTGCAGTCGAGCAACACCGCGGCGCTGGAGTTGCAACAGGTCGAGGTTGGCCATGACTGGTTGCTGCACGAGGACGCCAAGGTCTTTCTGCCGGCGGTGCGCCCGGCGTTTCTCGGCCTGCAATGTGGCATGGCCATCGGCCTGGCGCGGCGCGCGCTGGATGAAGTGCAAACCCATTTGCACAGCGGTCGTTCGATCCTGCGCGAGCCCTTGCAGGAGCAACGCCAGCAGTTGGAGGAGCGCGTCGATGAGCTCAAGCGCGGCCTGCTGGAGGGGTGTTTCCTGACCCAGCCCGCGGCGCTGTTCCGGTTGCGCATCGCCCTGGCCGAGGCCGTCGCCAACGCCGTGCAACTGGAGTTGCAGGCCAGTGGCGGCAAGGCCTACCTGAGCGAACATGGCAGCGGCTTTGCCCGGCGCTGGCGCGAGTCGGCCTTCGTGCCGGTCGTCACGCCGAGCCTGGTGCAGTTGCGCGCCGAGTTGCAGCGCCAGGCGCGGGACGCGGCGGCATGAGCGCGGCCTTGCTCGAAGCCCGGCAGGTCAGCCTCGGCTACCCCGGCGAACACGGCTGGCAAGCGGTGCTGGAAGGCTTCGACCTGCGCTTGCAGCCGGGGGAGGTGGTGTCGATCCTCGGCCCCAGCGGCGTCGGCAAATCCAGCCTGTTGCGGGTCCTGGCCGGCTTGCAGGCGCCTCAGGGTGGCTGCGTCAGCCTGCTGGGGCAAACGCTGGACGGCCCGCATCCACGGGTGGCCGTGGCTTTCCAGGACCCCAGCCTGTTGCCCTGGCTGAACCTGGAACACAACGTCGCCTTCGGCCTCGACTTCGCCCGCCAGCCGGCGCTGGACGCCCAGCAGCGCCAGGCGCGGGTCGACCAGGCAATCGCCGAGGTCGGCCTGCAGCATGCCCGCGGGCACTACCCGGCGCAGCTGTCCGGCGGCATGGCCCAGCGCACCGCGCTGGCCCGTTGCCTGGCGCGCCAGCCACAGGTGCTGTTGCTCGACGAACCCTTCGGCGCGCTGGACGAAGTGACCCGCGCCGACATGCAGCAACTGCTGCTCAAGGTGATTGCCGAGCACCGCACCGCGGCGTTGTTGATCACCCACGACATCGACGAAGCCCTGCTGCTTTCCGAGCGCATTCTGCTACTGGGTAACAGCCCGGCGCGGACCCTCGGCGAGTGGCGCATCGACCTGCCTCAGCCGCGTGCCGAGCTGGTGGAAGAACTGGGCACCCTGCGTATCGAGATTCTCAAAACCCTTCGGCGGGCGAGCCGCACTGCACAACCCCAAGCCTTACCGCAGCCTCTACCCCTGTAGGAGCGAAGCTTGCTCGCGATAAAAACGTCAGAGCGGCGCAGTGTCCCAGACACCCCGTCAACGTTGAGGTTTTTCGCGAGCAAGCTTCGCTCCTACAGGAGATCGCGGCCAAACCCTTGCCCGAATTGTCGGAGATACACCATGTGCCTGGATGACTTCACTCACAGCCGTCGCGACTTCCTCAAACTCAGCGCCTTGCTCACCGCCGGCGGCGCCTTGCCGTTGCTGGGTAGCCTGCAGGCCCGCGCCGCCGCGGAGCCGGACGCGCCGGTGCGCATCGGTTACCTGCCGATCACCGACGCCACGCCCTTGCTGGTGGCCCATAACAACGGCCTGTTCGAGGCCGAGGGCATCCGCTCCGAGCGCCCGGTGCTGTTGCGCAGCTGGGCGCAGGTGATCGAGGCGTTCATTTCCGGGCAGGTCAATGTGATTCACCTGCTGTCGCCGATGACCGTCTGGGCCCGTTATGGCAGCAAGGTGCCGGCCAAGGTGGTGGCCTGGAACCACGTTGGCGGCTCCGGCCTGACGGTGGCGCCGGGCATCACCGAGGTCCGCCAACTGGGCGGGCAGGCGCTGGCGATTCCGTTCTGGTACTCGATTCACAACGTGGTGGTGCAGCAACTGCTGCGCGACAACGGCCTGACCCCGGTGAGCCGGCCGGCCAGCAGCCCGCTGGCGGCCAACGAGGTCAACCTGCTGGTGCTGCCGCCGTCGGACATGCCGCCGGCCCTGGCCAGCAAGCGCATCGCCGGCTACATCGTCGCCGAGCCGTTCAATGCCCTGGCCGAGGAACTCAAGGTCGGCCGGGTGCAGCGCTTTACCGGGGATATCTGGCGCAACCACGCCTGCTGCGTGGTGTTCATGCACGAGCAGGACCTGAACAACCGCCCCGAATGGTCGCAGAAGGTGGTCAACGCCATCGTCAAGGCGCAGCTGTGGACCCGCGACAACCGCGCCGAGGCGGCCCGGCTGCTGTCCCGGGACGGCGCCAACCGCTACACCCCGCATGCGCCGCAGGTGCTGAGCCGGGTGCTGGCGCCGAGTGCCGGCGAGCGCCAGCAATACCTGGCCGACGGCGCGATCCAGCACGCGCAGTGGGACGAGCAGCGCATCGACTTTCAGCCGTACCCGTTCCCCAGCTACACCGAGGAGCTGGTCAAGCGCCTCAAGGACACCCTGATCGAAGGCGACAAGGGTTTCCTGGCCAGCCTCGACCCGCAGCACACCGCCCGCGACCTGGTGGACGAGCGCTTCGTGCGCAACGCCATCGCGTCGGTCGGCGGGCTCAAGGCATTCGGCTTGCCCGACAGCTTCGAGCGCAGCGAGGAGTTCAGCCTCTGATGGCCAAGCGATCCGCATCGAACCTGCCTTGGCTGCTGGGCGTGGGCGGGCTGTTGTGCCTGCTGCTGTTGTGGTGGCTGGGCGTGCGCCTGTTCGGCAGCACCGACGGGCTGGCGGCGCGCTTTTCGCCGGCGGCGACCCTGGCCAGCCTGCTGGAACTGCTGGGCCGCGCCGAGCTGTACGAGCATGTGCTGGTCAGCCTCAAGCGCATCCTGGTTGGCCTGGCCCTGGCCTTGCTGGTCGGCGTGCCCCTGGGCCTGCTGATTGGCAGCTACCGCCACCTGGAGGCGGCCACCACCCCGGCGTTCCAGTTCCTGCGGATGATCTCGCCGCTGTCGTGGATGCCGGTGGTGGTGATGCTGATGGGGGTAGGGGACCAGCCGATCTACTTCCTGCTGGCCTTCGCCGCGGTCTGGCCGATCCTGCTCAACACCGCGGCCGGGGTGCGCCAGCTCGACCCGCGCTGGCTGCAACTGAGCCGCAGCCTCAGCGCCACCCGCTGGGAAACCCTGCGCAAGGTGATCCTGCCCGGGGTGCTGGGCCATGTGCTGACCGGCGTGCGCCTGGCCATCGGCATTTTGTGGATCGTCCTGGTGCCCTGCGAAATGCTTGGCGTCAGCGCCGGCCTGGGCTATTTCATCCTCGATACCCGTGACCGCCTGGCCTATTCGGAACTGATGGCCATGGTGCTGCTGATCGGCGCCCTGGGCTTTGCCCTGGACAGCCTGGCCCGCGGTCTGCACCGACGCTGGACGCACTTGCCGTAACGCCGCGACGGGCGCATTGTCAGTGGGAAGTCTGAAGTCATGCTGGCGTTCGATCCGGCGTTGACGCACCGGCGTTTATAAAGAGGCGCCGGTGGCCGGCGTGGGCGTCCAGCCTATCTGGAGGTGCGCCATGAGCCAGTACCAACGCTTGTTGCTGGTCATCGACCCGGCAATGCGCCAATCCCCGGCGATCCCGCGTGCAGCCGCCCTGGCCAAGGCCAGCGGCGCAACCCTGCATATCGCGGCCTTGCTGAAGCCGGTGTCGATTCTTTCCCTGTTCGAGCACCACGTGCGCAATGAGGCGCGCGAACGTTATCGCCTGGAACATCAGAACTGGTTGCAGGAGGAGGTGCATCGGCTGCGTGGCCATGGCGTCACGGTCAACGGCGAGGTGACCTGGGCCGACGACCTGCTGGAGGAAATCCTGCAGCACGTCGCGGAAATCCAGCCCGACCTGCTGATCAAGGACGTGCAGCACGAACCGGCGCTCAAACGCGCCTTTCTCACGCCGATGGACTGGCACCTGCTGCGCCGGTGCCCGGTCCCGCTGTACCTGATGGGCCGCCACGGCCATACCCTGCCGCAAATGGTGGTGGCGGCGGTCGACCCGTCGCGGCCGGAGTACCAGCACAACGGGCTCAACGACCGGATCATCCACGAAGCCAACAGCCTGGCCCTGCAGTGCAATGCCGAGCTGCACCTGTTGCACGCCTATGACGTGTCGTCGGTCTACCTGGGCGATGCCGGGGGCGGTGGCCTGGTGCTGGCGGACCTGACCCGGGAACTGCGGGTCACCCTGGAAAAAGCCTTCCTCGAACTCGCCGAGCGCTACGGCGTGCCCGAGGAACGGCGGCATTTCATCCTTGGGCAGCCGGTTACGGTGCTGGCCAATTTCGTCACCGAGAACCAGGCCGACGTGCTGGTCATGGGCCGCGTGCATCGCGAGGGCCTGGAGAAACTGGTGGGCAGCACCACCGAGCACGCGCTGTATCAGCTGCCCTGCAGCCTGCTGGCGCTGTAGCCGGGCGCCTGGGGAGGTGAGACATGAGCGAATATCCGTCATTGCAGATGACCTTGCGCAACCGCCAGGCCGCCGGGCAGGGGCTGGTCGCGCCGTTGCAGAAATACAGTCGCCGGCCCGAGGTGATCGTGCTGGCGTTGCCCCGGGGCGGGGTGCCGGTGGCCTGGGAAATCGCCCGGGCCCTGGAGGTGCGGCTGGACCTGATGCTGGTGCGCAAGCTCGGCGTGCCCGGTCATGAAGAACTGGCGATGGGCGCCATCGCCAGCGGCGGCATCCGCATCCTCAATCAGGACGTCCTGAACGGTCATCATATCGGTGATGCCGCGCTGCAAGCGGTGACCCAGCGGGAAACCCAGGAATTGCAGCGCCGCGATCGGGTCTACCGCGGCGACCGGGCCGCGCCCGACCTGCGTGGCCAGGTGGTGATCCTGGTGGACGACGGGCTGGCCACCGGTGCCTCGATGCACGCCGCGGTCCAGGCCACGCGCCTGCAGCACCCGGCGCGGATAGTGGTGGCCGTGCCCCTGGCGCCGCAGGAAACCGTGGACACCCTGAGTTTCGAGGTCGACGAGCTGATCTGCCCGATCACCCCGCTGTGGTTCGTGTCGATCGGCAACGGCTATGCGGACTTTGCCCAGACCTCGGACGAGGAGGTGATCGAACTGTTGCAACAGGCCTGGCAGCGGCCGTGCGAAGGCGCTGCGGTATGAACGTCTCGGCGGCCTGAAACCGGGCGCCCCGGAACCAAAACCCTGGTTGCCCCTCCAAGCTGTGCCCGGCGCTGCGTGCAGGCCGGGCGAGGGATCCATGGGCGAGGGAATTTTGCCATTGAGGTGACGACCGCAACGGTCCGACACAGGGCAAAACATGAAACGAGGCTTCAAGGTTCTCTGTGCAGTGCTACTCGCCGCCGGCCTGGCCGGTTGCATCGCTGCCCCCATCGAAATGACCGCGCAGACCGAGCAACGCTTGCGCGTTCAGGCGCCGATCCGCTTTCTGCTGACCTTCGACGACGGCCCCAGCGCTTCCAGCCTCTACAACCCGACCGAGCGGGTGCTCGACGACCTGCTCGACAACCCGCTGCAACCGGCGATCAAGGCGGTGTTCTTCGTCCAGACCCGCGCCTCGCGGGCCGGCGGCAGCGACATCGGGCGGCGGATAATGGCCCGCGAGCACGCCGAGGGCCATGTGCTGGGCTTTCATACCGCCACGCCGAGGCACACCAACCATCGCTCGCTCGACCCGCAGGAACTGGAGACGTCCCTGAACGACGGCAGCGCCGATATCGCGCTGATCACCGGCGTGCCGCCGAACCTGGTGCGCCCGCCATTCTGGAACTACGACAAGCGCACCTTCGCCGCCTATCAACGGCATGGCCTGCATGTGTTGCTGACCGACCTCAGCGCCAACGACGGCAAGGTCTGGGGGTTCAACGCCAGCCCACGGCGCCGGGCCAACATGCTGCGCCAGCTGTCGGAGGTGCGCGAACGCATTGCCCTGGGCCAGTTGCCGACGGTGGACGGAGCGATCCCGGTGGTGGTGACCTTCCACGACCTCAATCGCTACACCGCCCGGCATACCCGGGAATACCTGCAGATCCTGCTCGACAGCGCTCAGGCCAATGGCCTTCGGACCGCGCCCAAGCCGTTCTACGACGATACCGCGGCGCTGCAACGGGCGGTCATGGCCCGCACCGTCAGCAGCAGCGAGCAGCCGGTGCGGTTGCCGGGGCTGTGGAACTGGCTGTGGGACAGGAATTCCCATTGAGCAGGCGTGACCGTTCGCATGGGACAAGACATGACCGTCGGTCCGCCAGTGCCTTGCCAGGATCGAATAAATCTCTGGTTTTACAGTCACATGGGGGGTTGCAGGCACCGGCGCCGCCGGTTCGCACAGGGCCCGGCGCGTTGCCGGGCTGCTTTGCCAACCCATCGTTCTGACCCAGGTTCTAGGACACTTCCCATGAAGCGATTCGCGACACTCACCCTGACCCTTTGCTCCACGCTGCTGCTGGGTGGCTGCTACCCCCATTGGGACGACGGCCGGCGCTACGATCGCGACCATGACCGCTGGCGCGACCACAGTCGTTATGACCGCGACTACTACCGCGACCGCGATCATGACGACGACCGTTACGACCGCCGCTACGACCGGCGGGACAAGGACGGGCGCTATCGTCGCGACCGTGACGATGACGACGATGACGATTGAGTCGCAGGGCGGTTTTCGCCTGATATGACAACGGCGCCCTTGGGCGCCGTTGTCGTTTGTGCCGGGCGTTACTTCACCGCATAGAACTTGCGCACATAGGCCGTGCTGTGCCACGCGCAGGGCGTGCCCTGGGCAACGAACAGCGTAGCGCCGGGGCCGGCGGTCAGTCGGCTGCCATCCGCACCCTCGAGGGTCACGCTGCCTTCCACCAGGTGCATCAGCTCATGGAGCTTGTGGGGCCGGCCATGACGGCGGTAAGGCGTGGAGTCCCAGACACCGATCCGCAGGTCGCAGGCGTCGTCCTCGAAGGCGTTGCGCGAGCGGCATTGCGGTTCCGGGCCGATCAGGATCTGCGGCTCGGGGGCCGCCGAAGGCGAGAGCATGGCTCGCGGGTCAAGCAGCGTCAGGCCCGGTTCGGCGCCCGCGGCGGCGCGTTTCACTGCGCAGAAGGCCCAGAGCGTGCCGGGTTCGGCCTCGAGCCTGAAGGTGCTGCCACGGCCGATCACCGCGCTGGCGCCCGGGGCCAGTTCCAGGGCCGGTTCCGCAGACGGCCCGGCGCTGTAGAGCAGCACCTTGCCGGCGTGCACCACGAGCATTTCGATGTGGGGGAAATCCTCGATGGCAAAACTGGCGCTGGTGCGCACGACACCGGCGGCAATCCCGTCGCTGCCGTTGTAGGCGACCAGCCGATCGGCGCCGAAAGGGTCGTGGCTGCCCAGGGCAGCGGGGGTGAACAGGCTGGCGTCGAAGCGACCGTCGGCGCCTGCCAGCAGCAAAGCGGCGGGTGTGGACATACAGATGACTCTCTGGGAAGTGGAAAAGGTGCCGCGCGGCGGGCGCCCGCGGCGTTGTGGATCAGCCGATGGCCTGGGTCACCAGGGCGAACTGGCGAACGCCGCCAAGCGCCCGGGGCGGAGTGCCGCGGGCCATCTGCGCGACCTGGTCGACCTGTTTCAGGCCAGCGCTTTGCAGCCAGTCGGCCAGGCCGCAGTCGGCCGGAATGTCGATGCGCACGAAGGTATCGGGAACCTTGCTCAGCAGGCTGGCGATCATCTGCCGGGCCTGCTCGGGGTTTTCTGCAATCACCGGGCCGATGCAGCGACCACGGCCGAACGGCCGCAGCAGGGCGAAGGCGCGCAACTGGCCGTCGCGCTCGATGCCGACGCCGTGCTCGACCACCGCGAACAGGTCTTCCAGCACCTGCTGGCGGTCCAGGCCGCTGCCGGCGTTGGCCAGGCTCAGCTGGCGCAGGCGGTCGGCCTTGCGCAGTGGCCGGCAGCTTTCGCCGGCGGGCAGGGCGCCGACCTCAGGCGCCTGCGCCTGGCCCTGATGCTGCTGGATCATGCCGAACTCGACGAAGCCCTGGCTGGCATACAGTGGCGCGCCGGCCAGGGTGGCGTTGAGGATTGGCGTGCGCGACCCGCAGGCGTGCAGGGCCTTTTCCATCAGGGCGCGGCCGATGCCCTGGCCCTGGTAGTCGTTGCTGACGATCACCAGGCCGATGGTGGCGTAGTCACCCTGGAGGCAGGCGAAGGCGCTGCCGATCAGGCGCTCGCCGTCTTCCACCACGAAGCCCTGGCTGACCCGCTGCAACATCGCCCAGTCTTCCAGGCGATGGGGCCACTTCAATTGCACCGACAGGGCGTGGGCCGCCGGCAGGTCGGCGACAGTCATCGGGCGATACACATAAGCGGGGCGAGGGGTGGCGGACATGGCAAGACTCCGTGGAAAAGATAAGCGCGATCGCCGGCTTTGCTGTGCGGCGATGCGCCTGTATCCCATCTGCGCCGAGACCTGGCAAGAGCCCGGCAGCGATTCGGCAGAATCCCTAAAAGAGCGGCCGGCAGACCACAGTAACTACTTAAAAGGGGCATAAGGTCGGCAGCAAATGCTTGCGCTTTTTTCCTAGGATGGAGGCCTGGTTTTCACCGGCCGGACCGGCCTTCGCCGACCTTATTGCCGCCTTTAGTGGAGTGCTCCATGGATAGCTTCGATCCTCGTCTTGTCGCTGTGCGCAGCGCTCATTTCATCGCCGGCCAGTACCGCGACGCCGCGCCCGGGCTGGAAGTCTTGCGCCCGTCGGACGGCCAGGCCTATGGACAGTTGCCGATCGCCGACGCCGAATGGGTGGACGAGGCGGTGAACAACGCCTGGCAGGCCTTCGCCCGCTCCGACTGGGCCAGCCGTCCGCCCCGGGAGCGGGCGCGGGTGATGCGGCGCTGGGCCGACCTGGTGGAAGCCGACGCGGCGATCCTCGCGCCGCTGGAGGCCGTGGGTTCGACCCGTCCGCACCAGGACGTGATCGCCTGGGACATTCCTTATGTCGCCGAAGGCATCCGCTTTTTCGCCGAGCTGGCGGACAAGCACGGCGGTTCGCTGGCCGCCACCCAGACCGACCGCCTGGGCATGCAGATCGCCGAACCCTATGGGGTGATCGCCGCCATCGCGCCGTGGAATTTCCCGCTGAGCATGGCCTCGTGGAAAGTCGCCCCGGCCCTGGCCGCCGGTAACGCGGTGGTGCTCAAGCCGTCGGAACTGACGCCGTTCTCCAGCCTGCGTTTCGCCGAACTGGCGCTGCAAGCGGGGATCCCGGCGGGCATCTTCAACGTGGTACAGGGCGACGGCCGGGTCACTGGCGATGCCCTGTGTCGCCATCCGCGGGTGGCCAAGGTGACCTTTACCGGCTCCACCGCCACTGGTTCGAGCATCATGTCCACCTGTGCCCTGGTCGGGCCCAAGCCGGTGACCCTGGAGCTGGGCGGCAAGAGCCCGCAACTGGTGTTCGCCGACGTGCCGGACATCGCCAGGACCGCGCGCACCGTGGCCATGGCCATTACCGGCAACGCCGGGCAGGTCTGCGTCTCCGGTTCGCGGCTGCTGATCGAACGCTCGATCATGCAGCCCTTCGTCGAGCACCTGCGGACGTACTTCGAACAATTGCGCCCGGGGCCGACCTGGTCGTCGGCCAGCACGCTGTCGCCGATCATTTCCCGGCAGCAGGCCAACCGCATCGACGGCATCGTCCAGCGTTCGCGCCAGGCCGGCGCCGAGGTGCTCTGTGGCGGCGGCCTGTTCGATGGCCTGGGCGGCGCCTACTACCAGCCGACCCTGCTGGCCGGCCTGGACAACAGCAACCCGGCGGTCTGCGAGGAGATCTTCGGCCCGGTGCTGACGGTGCAGGCCTTCGACGACGAAGCCGAGGCCCAGGGCCTGGCCGAGCACGCCACCTACGGCCTGGCCGCCGGGGTGCACACCGCCGACATCAACCGCGCCCTGCGCCTGGTCCGGCGCCTGGAGGCCGGCACGGTGTGGGTCAACCGCTACGGGCGCAGCAACGACTACATCCTGCCCACCGGCGGCTACAAGCGTTCCGGCATCGGCAAGGACCTGGGGCGCGAAGCCTTCGAGGCCAACCTGCGCTTCAAGAGCGTGCTGATCGATATCGCCGGCTGAAAGCCATGACCGGCGGGCGGCGGGTGAGCGGGGCGGTACGAAGTATGCATTGAACCTTCCGGCGCGGCCGAAGGCCGGCCGCCACCGGTTGGGGATTGACCGGGACACACTCTGCGATTCAGCGAAACGGGCGCTTCCAGACGGGGGCGCCCGTTTTTGTTGGGGCGGCGCAGGTTCTGCGGCGGTCGGGCCCTGGCTTGAGCCCCGGCGGCTGGAAAAGGTCCATAAAAGCGCATGAATACGGGCTTTGCCCAAGGCTGGCGCGCCCCGCAAAGTCTGCTGAGGGCACCCCGAAAAACGGTGGTTTGTATCGAGCAGCCCGCGCTTTTAACGCCATCTGCTGATTTCACGGTGTTGTAATGAAACTGTGATTGCAACGCTGCATCAGGGCTCCGGCAGCCGCGCTCTTGCGTGTCACGCCATGACCTCAACGAACTTCAGGACCGCACTCAATGAGCTTTCTTCGTCCCAAATTCATTACGTTCGACTGCTACGGTACGCTGACCAACTTCCACATGGGCACCATGACCCGCGAGCTGTTCGCCGACCGCGTCAGCCCCGAGCAGATGGACCAGTTCGTCAAGGACTTCTCGGCCTATCGCCTGGATCAGGTGATGGGCGACTGGAGGCCCTACGACGAGATCCTCAAGACCGCGCTGGCGCGGACCTGCAAGCGCTGGGGCGTCGAGTACCGTGACGAAGGCCAGCTGTACTACGACGCGGTGCCGACCTGGGGCCCCCATCCCGACGTGCCGGCCGGCCTGTCGAAGATCGCCGACAAGATCCCCCTGGTGATTTTCTCCAACGCCAGCGACAGCCAGATCATGTCCAACGTCGACAAGCTCGGCGCGCCGTTCCACAAGGTCTTCACCGCCGAACAGGCCCAGGCCTACAAGCCACGCCTGGCGGCCTTCGAGTTCATGCTCGACAACCTCGGCTGCGGCCCGCAAGACATCCTCCACGTGTCTTCCAGCTTCCGTTACGACCTGATGCCGGCCCACGACATGAAGATCAAGCACAAGGCCTTCGTCGCCCGTGGCCACGAACAGCCGGCCAACGCCATCTACGGCTACCAGCAGATCCCCGACATCGGCGGCCTGGCCGCGCTGGTCGGTCTCTGATCGGTCATGGGCGCTCTTCAAGGCATGGTCAGGGAGTCAGGCATGGGCAGTGAATCCTATTGGCTCGACAGTGCGCCGGCGTTCACCGGGGCACAGGCCGGCGCGTTGCCGGACAGCGTCGACGTGGCGATCGTCGGTGGCGGGTTCACCGGGTTGTCCGCGGCCCGCGCGCTGGCCATGAAGGGCGCCCGGGTGGTGGTGCTGGAGGCCGGCCGGGTGATCGGCGAAGCCTCCGGGCGCAACGGCGGCCAGTGCAACACCGGGGTGGCCCAGGATTATGCCGCCCTCAGCGCCAGCCTCGGCGCCGAGCGGGCGCGGGCCTATTACCAGGCCTACGAGCGGGCGGTGCAGAGCGTCGTGGCGCTGGTGGAGCAGGAGGGCATCGGTTGCGACCTCAAGCGCAACGGCAAGCTCAAGCTGGCGGCCAAGCCCTTGCATTACGAAGGGCTGGCGCGCACCTGCGAGCTGATTCGCCGCGAGGTCGATGCCGATGTCGAGTTGCTGTCCGCCGAGCAGGTGCGCGGCGAAGTCGATTCCGCCGGTTTTCACGGCGGCCTGTTGCAGCGCAACGGCGTGCAGATGCATGTCGGGCGCTTCGGCGTCGGCCTGGCGCAGGCGGCGGCGCGCCATGGCGCGCTGATCTATCAGGACTGTGCGGTCAAAGGCTGGCAGGGCAACAGTGGCGGCTACCGGCTCGACACCGCGCGCGGTTCGTTGCAGGCGCGGCAGATCCTGCTGGCCACCGGCGCCTGCCAGCATGGCGACCTTGGCTGGTACCGGCGGCGCATCGTGCCGGTGGGCAGCTTCGTGGTGACCACCGAGGTGCTGCCGCAAGCCCTGGTCGAGCGGCTGCTGCCGCACCAGCGTTCCTATGTCACCAGCCGCACCATCGGCAACTACTTCCGCCTGACCCCGGACAACCGCCTGCTGTTCGGCGGCCGGGCGCGTTTCGCCATGTCCAGCCCCAGCTCCGACGCCAAGAGCGGCAAGGTGCTGCAGGCGGCCATGGTGCAGATGTTCCCGCAACTGGCCGGGGTCGGGATCGACTACTGCTGGGGCGGGCTGGTGGACATGACCAGCGACCGGCTGCCCCGGGCCGGCGAACGCAACGGCATCTACCACGCCATGGGCTACAGCGGCCATGGCGTGCAGATGTCGGTGCACATGGGCCAGGTCATGGCCGAGGTCATGGACGGCAAGGCCAGCGCCAACCCCTGGCAAGACCTGGCGTGGCCGGCGATTCCCGGGCACTTCGGCAAGCCCTGGTTCCTGCCGCTGGTAGGGGCTTACTACCGCTTCCAGGACTATCTGCACTGAGTTTGCTGCACCGTCGTTTTGCGTTTCCAGGACGCTCCGGTCAACCGCGAGCACTCGAGCCTTCTCATTATTCGACAGGTAGAACTGCTATGACTGACAACAAAGTCGATCCGCAACTGATTTCCGGCGAAGAAAGCCTGCGGGTTTTCGAGGGCCTGAACCGTGGCATGTCCCGCCGCAGTGCCTTGCGCATGCTTGGCGTGGCCGGTGTCGCCGCCGCGGGCGCCGGCAGCCTGTTCGGCAGTGCCGGCACCTTGCTCGCCAGCGACAGCGCGGCGCCGGGCAAGGGCAAGCCGGGCGGACGCATCCGCGTCGCCGGCATGTCCAGTTCCACCGCCGACACCCTCGACCCGGCCCGGGGCGCACTGTCCACCGACTATGTGCGGCACTTCATGTTCTACAACGGCCTGACCCGCTTCGACAGCCACCTGGTACCGCAGCTGGAGCTGGCCGAGCGTATCGACAATACCGACGCCACCCTGTGGATCATCACCCTGCGCAAGGAAGTGACCTTCCACAACGGCAAGGGCCTGACCGCCGCCGACGTGGTGTTCTCGCTGTCGCGGCACAAGGACCCGGCCACCGGCTCCAAGGTCATGCCGCTGATGGAGCAGTTCGCCGAGATCAAGGCCACCGGCACCCATGAGGTGCAGATCCGCCTCAAGGCGCCGAACGCCGAGCTGCCGTCGATCCTCGCGGTCTCGCACCTGCTGATCGTGCCCGAAGGCACCACCGACTTCAGCCAGGGCATCGGCACCGGGCCGTTCAAGGTCAAGGAGTTCAAGCCGGGCGTGCGTTCGGTCTCCGCGCGCAACCCGAACTACTGGAAGCCGGGCCTGCCGTACCTGGACGAGATCGAGTTCATCGCCATCGCCGACGAGCCTTCGCGGGTCAACGCCTTGCTCTCCGGCGATGTCAACCTGATCAACGAGGTCAACCCGCGCTCCACCGCGCGCATCGCCGCCAGCGCCGGGCACCGGGTGGTGGACGCGCCGTCGGGCAATTACACCGACCTGATCATTCGCCAGGACCAGTTGCCTGGCCAGAGCCCGGAATTCACCCAGGCGCTGAAGCACCTGCTGGACCGCGAACAGGTGAAATCCGCGGTGTTCCGCGGCTACGCCGTGGTCGGCAACGACCACCCGATCGCGCCCGGTTCGCGTTACTACAACGCCGACCTGCCGCAGACCGTGTACGACCCGGAAAAGGCCCGCTTCCTGCTGAAGAAGGCCGGCATGGAGAAGGTCAGCATGCCGCTGGTGGCCTCGCCGGCCGCCACCGGTTCGGTGGACATCGCCGTGCTCCTGCAGCAGTCGGCCAAGCAGGCCGGGCTGACCCTCAACGTCAACCGCCTGCCCAGCGACGGCTACTGGTCCAACCACTGGATGAAGCACCCGCTGAGCTTCGGCAACATCAACCCGCGGCCGAACGCCGACGTGATCTTCTCGCAGTTCTTCCAGTCCAGCGCGCCATGGAACGAGTCGGGCTGGAAGAACGAGCAGTTCGACCAGTTGCTGATGCTGGCCCGCGGCGAGACCGACGACGCCAAGCGCAGCACCATGTACGCCGACATGCAGACCCTGGTGCACGACCACTGTGGCATCGGCATCCCGGTGTTCATCAGCAACATCGACGGGGTCGACCAGCGTATCAAGGGCTATGGCAGCAACCCCCTGGGCGGCTTCATGGGCTACATGTTCGCCGAGCAGGTGTGGCTGGACGCGTGAGGGGCGAAAGCGGGTTCCGTCGGGGCTGCAAGGCAGGAGGGAAGGGCGATGAATAGCAACACACTGTGGTTGATCGGGCGGCGCATGGGCGCCGCGGTCGTGACCTTGTTGATCGTGTCCATGGTGGTGTTCGCCATCACCGCGGTATTGCCGGGGGACGCGGCGCAACAGGCCCTGGGGCAGTTCGCCACGCCGGAACAGGTGGCGGCGCTGCGCCTGAAACTGGGCCTGGACCAGCCCGGTGTGGTGCGTTACCTGCACTGGTTGCTCAGCCTGCTGGCCGGCGACATGGGCACCTCGGTGTCCAACGCCATGCCGGTCAGCGAGCTGATGGCCGGGCGGGTGCCCAACACCCTGATGCTGGCGGCGGTGACCGCGGTGGTCTCGGTGCCGGTGGCGCTGACCCTGGGCATCGGCTCGGCCATGGGCCGCGGCGGGCGCCTGGACAGCGTCCTGAGCTTTATCACCCTGGCCCTGGTGGCGGTGCCGGAGTTCCTGGTGGCGACCCTGGCGGTGCTAGTGTTCGCGGTGAACCTGGGCTGGCTGTCGGCCTTGTCCTACGCCAGCGAAACCCACTCGCCGCTGCAGTTCCTGCGCACCTACGCCTTGCCGGTGATGACCCTGTGCTTCGTCATCGTCGCGCAAATGGCGCGCATGACCCGCGCCGCGGTGATCGACCAGCTCGACAGCCCCTACGTGGAAATGGCCCGGCTCAAGGGCGTCAGCCCGGTGCGCATCGTGCTGCGCCACGCCTTGCCCAACGCCATCGGGCCGATTGCCAACGCGGTGGCGCTGAGCCTGTCGTACCTGCTGGGCGGGGTGGTGATCGTCGAAACCATCTTCAACTATCCCGGGATCGCCAGCCTGATGGTCGACGCGGTGACCAACCGCGACATGGCGCTGGTCCAGGCCTGCACCATGCTGTTCTGCACGGCCTACCTGGGCTTGGTGCTGATTGCCGACCTGTGCGCGATTCTTTCCAATCCGAGGCTGAGAAACCAATGAGCAATCTCATGCTGAAGTCGACGCCTGCCACGCCCGACCTGGCGCTTGGCAAGGTGTCCCACGGGCCGTCCTGGCTCGGCCTGACCGGGGCCGCGATGTGTGTGCTGTGGCTGCTGGTGGCGCTGTTCGGCCCCTGGCTGGCGCCGCACCCGGTGGGCGAAGTGGTGTCCGCCAATGTGTTCGACGCCATGGGCGCGGCCTATCCGTTCGGCACCGATTACCTGGGCCGCGACATGCTCAGCCGGGTGCTGGTGGGCGCGCGGTTCACCGTCGGCCTGGCGCTGATTTCCGCGGTCCTGGCCAGCGGCCTGGGCACCGCCTGCGCCTTGCTCTCGGTGGTCGCGCCGAAATGGCTGGATGAAGTCATCAGCCGCCTGATGGATGCCTTCATCTCCATCCCGAGCAAGATGCTGGCGCTGATCATGGTCTCGGCCTTCGGCTCCTCGGTGGTGCTGCTGGTGTGCACCGCGGTGCTGAGCTTCACCCCCGGGGCGTTCCGTATCGCCCGCAGCCTGGCGGTGAATATCGAGGCCCTGGAGTATGTGCAGGTGGCCCGCACCCGGGGCGAGCGCCGGCTGTACATCGCCTGCGTGGAGATCCTGCCGAACATGCTCAACCCGGTGCTCACCGACCTCGGCCTGCGCTTTGGCTTCATCGTCCTGCTGCTCAGCGGCATGAGCTTCCTCGGCCTCGGCGTGCAGCCGCCGGACGCCGACCTCGGCTCGCTGGTGCGCGAGAACATCGGCGGCCTCAACCAGGGCGCGCCGGCCATCGTCATCCCGGCGCTGGCCATCGGCACCCTGACCATTGGCGTGAACCTGTTCATCGACAGGATCTCGTCGCGCCGCAGCCGCCGTCCGGGAGGTCATTGAGATGAGCCAGTTGATTCGAGTGGAAGACCTGCGGGTGGTCGCCGGCGGCGAGAGCGGCGAAGTGGAGATCGTCAAGGGCGTGAGCTTCGCCCTGGAGCAGGGCGAGGTGCTGGCGTTGATCGGCGAATCCGGCTCCGGCAAGACCACCATTGCCCTGGCCCTGCTGGGTTATGCCCGCCGCGGTTGCCGCCTGGCGTCCGGGGTGGTGCGGGTCGGCGAACACGACATGCTGGCCCTGGGCGAGGAGCAGTTGCAGGGCCTGCGCGGCAATCGCGTGTCCTACATCGCCCAGAGCGCGGCGGCGGCCTTCAACCCGGCGAAAAGACTCCTCGACCAGGTGGTGGAGGGCGCCCTGATCCATGGCCTGGACAGCCGCGCCAACCTGGAGGCCAAGGCCATCGAGCTGTTCCGCGACCTGGCCCTGCCGGACCCGGAACACATCGGCCAGCGTTACCCGCACCAGGTCTCGGGCGGCCAGTTGCAACGGGTGATGGCGGCGATGGCGCTGATCAGCGACCCGCTGCTGGTGATCCTCGACGAGCCGACCACCGCGCTCGACGTCACCACCCAGATCGACGTGCTGCGGGCCTTCAAGCGGGTGGTGCGCGAACGCGGGGCGACGGCGGTGTATGTGTCCCACGACCTGGCGGTGGTGGCGCAGATGGCCGATCAGATCGTGGTGCTCAACGGCGGCCAGATCCTCGAGCAGAGCGCCACCGCGCCGCTGCTCGAGGGCCCGGCCCACGACTACACCCGCAGCCTGCTGGCGGCGGCGCGCCCGGACTCGACCATTCGCCCGCCCAGCGATATCGCCGAGGACCAGCCGCTGCTGACCATCAAGGGCCTGACCGCCGGCTACGGCAACAAGAACCTGCAAGGCATGCCGATGATCCGCGTGCTGGAGGACATCGACCTGACTGTGCGCCGTGGCCAGGCCATTGGCGTGATCGGCGAGTCGGGCTCCGGCAAGTCGACCCTGGCGCGGGTGGTGGCCGGTTTGCTGAGCCCGGCCCTGGGCCAGCTGAGCTTCGACGGCCAGCCCCTGGGCGGTAGCCTGTCGAGCCGCACCGACGAGCAGTTCCGGCGGATCCAGATGGTGTTCCAGAACGCCGACACCGCTCTCAACCCCATGCACAGCGTCAGCGCCATTCTCAGCCGGCCGCTGAAGATGTATTTCGGCCTCAAGGGCGCGGCCTTGCGCCAGCGCATCGACGAACTGCTGGACCTGGTGCGGCTGCCGCGCAAGCTCGCGGACCGGCGGCCCAGCGAGCTGTCCGGCGGGCAGAAACAGCGGGTCAACCTGGCCCGCGCGCTGGCGGCCAAGCCCGACCTGATCCTCTGCGACGAGGTGACTTCGGCCCTGGATACGGTGGTTGGGGCGGCGATTCTCGAATTGCTGCGTGACCTGCGCCAGGAACTGGGGGTGTCCTACCTGTTCATCAGCCACGACATTTCCACGGTGCGCGCGCTGTGCGACGACATTGTGGTGATGTACAGCGGGCACAAGGTCGAGGCGGGCAGCCGCGCGGCCTTTTCCCAGGCGCCGTTCCATCCCTATACCGACCTGCTGATCCACTCGGTGCCGGAGCTGCGCCAGGGCTGGCTGGAAAGCTGCGGCAGCACCTGCGCCAGCCTGCCGCCGATCGGCGCCAAGGCCAACGTGCCGGAGCTGTGCACCTTCCTCAATCGCTGCCCGGTGCGCATCGACGGGTTGTGCAACCGCACCGCGCCGAACCGCCGCGCCATCGACGGCGGCAGCGAGATTCTCTGCCACCGCGACAGCGGCGAGTTGCTGCAGAGCCAACAGAACTTCAATGGCATGACCGAGGGAGCCTACGCATGAAGGGGCGTTTTGTACGGTTGGGCGAGCGCGAACGGGCGCCGGTCAGACTGTGGGTGGATGGTGCGCCGATCGAGGCGTTGCAGGGCGACACGCTGATGGTGGCGTTGCTGACCCAGGGGACGGCCCTGCGCCAGTCGGAGTTCGATTCCGGCCGGCGCGCCGGCTTCTGCCTGATGGGCGCCTGCCAGGACTGCTGGGTCTGGACCCGTGCCGGCGAACGCCTGCGCGCCTGTTCCAGCGAGGTCCGCGAGGGCCTGGATATTCTCACCACACAACCGGAGGCGGTATGGCCACTGCACGGCTGAACATCCCGTCCGGCGCCGCGCCGCGGGTCGTGATAGTCGGCGCCGGCCCGGCCGGTGTCCGTTGCGCCGAAACCCTGCTGGCGGCCGGCCTGGTGCCGACCCTGGTCGACGAGAACCGTCGCGACGGCGGGCAGATCTACCGCCGCCAGCCCGAAGGTTTCCGCCGCGACTACGCCACCCTGTACGGCAGCGAAGCGCACAAGGCGCGGGCCCTGCACGACAGCTTCGAGCGCCTGCGCCCGCGCATCGACTATCGCCCGGACACCCTGGTGTGGAACCTGACCCCGGGGCAGCTGTGCTGCGTCAGCCAGGGCCGGCACTTCACCCTGGACTATGACGCGCTGATCCTCTGCACCGGCGCCACCGACCGCCTGATGCCGCTCGAAGGCTGGCAACTGGCGGGCACCTACAGCCTCGGCGGCGCGCAGATCGCCCTCAAGGCGCAGTCGGTGTCCATCGGTCACCGCGTGGTGTTCATGGGCAGCGGGCCGCTGCTGTACCTGGTGGCCAGCCAGTACCTCAAGGCCGGGGCGCAGGTCGCCGCGGTACTCGACACCTCGCCGCTGGGCAAGCGCATCGGTGCCTTGCCGAAACTGCTGGCGCGCCCGGGACTGCTCTGGACCGGCATGAAGCTGCTGGCGCAGCTGTGCCTGGCCCGGGTGCCGGTGCACCTGGGGATCCAGCCGGTCCGGGTGCTGGGCGATGCCCTGGGCGGGGTCAGCCTGGTGCAGGTCAAGACCGCCAAGGGCGACAGCCTGGATGTCGAGTGCGATGCCCTGGCCCTGGGCTATCACCTGCGTCCGGAAACCCAGCTGGCCGACCTTGCCGGTTGCCGCCTGGCCTTCGACCCGGCGTCCAGCCAATGGCTGCTGGAGCTCGACGAGGCCGGGCGCACCAGTGTCAGCGGGGTCTATGCCGCCGGCGACGGGGCGAAGATCCGTGGCGCCGACGCCGCCGAACACGCCGGGCGCCTCGCGGCGCTGGCCCTGCTCGAGGATCTGCAACTGCCGGTCAACGGCGCGGAACGCGACGAACAGCGCCAGGCCCTGGCGGTGATGGACCAGTTCCGCCTCGGCCTGGCCCAGGCCTTTCCCTGGCCGAGCGCCCAGGCCGAGGCACTGCCGGACACCGCCATCGTCTGCCGTTGCGAGATGATCAGCGCCGGCGAACTGCGGCGCACGGTACGCGAGAAGGGCGCCTGCGAAGTCAACCGCGCCAAGGCCTTCAGCCGGGTCGGCATGGGCCGCTGCCAGGGTCGCTACTGTTCCCAGGCCGGGGCCGAGGTGATCGCCGCCGCGGCCGGGGTCGCGGTGCAGGAGGTGGGCCGGCAGCGAGGCCAGGCCCCGGTCAAGCCCCTTTCGATGCTCACCGGGGAGGTGACGCCATGACGGTGCAACAGTCCGATGTACTGATTGTCGGCGGCGGCCTGATGGGCTCGGCGGCGGCGTTTTTCCTGCGCCAGCGCGGCCAGTCGGTGACCCTGCTGGAGCGCGACCAGATCGGCCAGTACGCCAGCGGGGTGAACTTCGGCAACGTGCGGCGCCAGGGGCGTTATCTCGGCCAGCTGGAGCTGGCCAACCGTTCCTGGGCCCTGTGGAGGCGCCTGCCGGAACTGATCGACGACGACCTGGAATTCATCGCCAGCGGCCATATGCGGGTGTGTTACCGCGAGGACGAGATCGCTGAGCTCGAGGCCTATGCCGCGGCACCCGAGGCTCGGCAGCTGGACCTGAAGATCTACCGCGGCCGCGAGCTGCATGAGCGTTTTCCGTTCCTCGGGCCGGACGTCAAGGGTGGCTCCTACGCGCCCCATGACGGCCATGCCAACCCGCGCCTGGCGGCCCCGGCCTTTGCCCGGGCGGCGGTGCGCGCCGGGGCGCGGATCGAAGAGCGCACCGAAGTGGCCGAGGTGCAGAAGGTCGGCGGCGGGTTCCGGGTCGGCACCACCGACGGCCGCCAATTCAGCGCCGAACGCCTGCTGATCACCGCCGGCGCCTGGGGCCAGAAACTCTCCGAGCAGTTCGGCGAGCCGGTGCCGCTGGACACCAACGGCCCGCAGATGGCGGTCACCGAGCCGGTGCCTTACGCCTTGCCGACGGTGATCGGGGTCTACACCAAGATCCCCGAGGAGGTGATCTACTTCCGCCAGATTCCCCGCGGCAACATCATCATCGGCGGCGGCTACCGCAGCAAACCGGACATGCTCACACGGTGCGCCCAGGTCGAACCGCGCAGCATCCTCAACCAGATCCAGCAGATGCGCCGGCTGCTGCCGGGCGTCGGCAACCTCAACATCATCCGCGTCTGGAGCGGCATCGAAGGTTATCTGCCCGACTCGCTGCCGATCATGGGTCCCAGTGGCCAGGTCGACGGCCTGTACTACGCCTTCGGTTTCTGCGGCCACGGCTTCCAGCTTGGCCCGGGCGTCGGCGACGTGATGGCCGAGCTGATCGCCACTGGCAGCACCAGCACCCCGATCGAGCCCTTTTCGATTCGCCGCTTCGCCGGCACAACCGCACAACGGAGCAAGGCCTCATGAAACCCCGGGTACTGGAGATCCTCAAGCGCCTGATCGCCTTCGACACCGTGTCCTCGGAGTCGAACCTGGCGCTGATCGAATACGTGCGCGAGCTGCTGCTGGGCAAGGGCATCGAGTCGCTGATCGTCAAGGACGAAAGCGGGCGCAAGGCCAACCTGTTCGCCAGCACCGGGCCGCGGGAGCTGCCGGGGATCCTGCTGTCCGGGCATACCGACGTGGTGCCCGTCGCCGGCCAGGCCTGGACCCTGCCGGCGTTCCAGGTCACCGAGCAAGGAGGGCGCCTCTACGGGCGCGGCAGCTGCGACATGAAGGGGTTTATCGCCCTGGCCATAGACGCCATGCTCGATGCCGCCGACAGCACCTTGAGCCGGCCGCTGCAACTGGCGCTGTCCCATGACGAGGAAATCGGTTGCGTCGGCGTGCGCCGCCTGCTGGACGTGCTGCACCTGGCGCCGGTGCGGCCGTTCCTGTGCCTGATCGGCGAGCCCACGCGCATGCAGTTCGTGCTCGGGCACAAGGGCAAGGGGTCGTACCGCGCCTATTGCCGTGGCCAGGAAGCGCATTCCTCCCTGGCGCCGCTGGCAGCCAACGCGATTCACCTGGCCTGCGATTTCATCGCCGGTTTGCGCGACAGCCAGCAGCGTCTGCGCGAGCAGGGCGCGCGCGATGCCGACTACGACATTCCCTACAGCACCGTGCACGTCGGGCAGATCGGCGGCGGCAAGGCGCTGAACATAGTGCCGAACCTGTGCACCCTGGATTTCGAGGTGCGCAACCTGCCGGCGGACGATCTCGAGCAGTTCCTCGAACAGATGCGCGAACGCGCCGAGCTGATCGTGCGCGAGGCCCGCAAGGTCTCCGAGGTGGCAGCCATCGAGATCGAAACCCTCAATGTCTACCCGGGGCTGGAGACTCATCCGAGTGTCGAGGCGGTGCGTTTGCTCCACGCCTTCGCCGCGCCGGGCACCGGCTACGCCAAGGTCGGCTTCGGCACTGAAGGCGGTCTGTTCAGCCAGCGCCTGGACATCCCGGTGGTGGTCTGCGGCCCAGGCTCCATCGAGCAGGCGCACAAGCCCGACGAGTTTATCGAGGTCAGCCAGATGGACGCCGGCCAGCGTTTTCTCGAAGGCCTGCTGGGTTCCCTGAAACGTTGAGCTGTCACCTGTAGCCGCTGCCGGAGGCTGCGATCGGGCGCTGGCCCGCCAAGCCTGTATCCCGGATCGATCTGACGCACCGTGGTTATCTGTTTTGCGACGGCTGCGCCGCCGATCGCAGGCTGCGCCAGCGGCTACGGGGCGCTGTTCATGTGCTCGGTAGAGCCTGCTGCGCCGCCGCGTTTTTCAGCATCCGACGCTGTCGGCCCGGCGCTTTCAGCATCCTGGGCTGTGGCGCCTGCTTAGACTGGAGGCTGTCTCGGAACAGGACTCGACCATGCTCAAGAATCGTTTGAAAGACCCAAGCCTTTTGGTGGAACTGGCCTATATCGACGGGCAGTGGGTGGCCGCCGACGATGGCGCGACCCTGGCGGTGCTCGACCCGGCCAGCGGCGAATGCCTGGCCCGGGTGCCGGCCCTGCAGGGCGCGCAGACCCGCCTGGCCATCGCCGCCGCCGAACGCGCCTGGCCGGCCTGGCGCGCGCGCCCGGTGGCGGAGCGGGCGCAGCTGCTGGAGCGCTGGTACCAGGCCATGCTCGACAACCTCGACGACCTGGCCCTGATCATGACCGCCGAACAGGGCAAGCCTTTCGCCGAAGCCCAGGGCGAAATCCGCTACGGCGCGGGTTTCGTCAAATGGTTCGCCGAGGAGGCGCGGCGCATCTGCGGCGACACCCTGCCGGCGCCCGCTGGCGACCGGCGCCTGCTGACCCTCAAGCAGCCCGTGGGGGTCTGCGCGGCCATCACCCCGTGGAATTTCCCCAACGCGATGATCACCCGCAAATGCGCGCCGGCCCTGGCCGCCGGCTGCCCGATCATCGTCAAGCCTTCCGACCTTACGCCGCTGTCGGCCCTGGCCCTGGCGGTGCTGGCCGAGCGGGTGGGGATTCCGCCGGGGGTGTTCAGTGTGCTTACGGGCATGCCGACCGGGATCGGCGAAGAGCTGACCGGCAACCCGGCGGTGCGCAAGATTTCCTTTACCGGTTCCACCGCGGTCGGCCGCCTGTTGATGCGCCAGAGCGCCGAGCACATCAAGCGCCTGAGCCTGGAGCTGGGCGGTAACGCGCCGTTCGTGGTGTTCGACGACGCCGACCTGGAACAGGCGATCGCCGGGATCATGCAGAGCAAGTTCCGCAACGCCGGGCAGACTTGCGTCTGCGCCAACCGCATCCTGGTCCAGGACGGCATCTACCAGCGTTTTGCCCAGCGCCTGGTGGAAGAGGTGGCCAAGCTCAAGGTCGGCAACGGCCTGGAGCCGGGCGTGAGCATCGGCCCGCTGATCAATGCCGCGGCGGTGAGCAAGGTCGCCCGGCATATCGACGATGCCCTGGGCAAGGGCGCGACCCTGCTGTGCGGCGGGATTCCCCAGGGCGAAAGCCAGTTCGTGCAGCCCACGGTGCTGGGCGAGGCCAGCCCCGAGATGCTCCTGGCTCATGAGGAAACCTTCGGCCCGGTGGCGCCGCTGATGCGCTTCCACGACGAGGCCGAGGCGCTGGCCATCGCCAACGCCACGCCCTACGGGCTGGGCGCCTACTACTTCACCCAGGACCTGCGCCGCTCCTGGCGTTTCGGCGAAGCGCTGGAGTTCGGCATGGTCGGCCTCAACACCGGGATCATCTCCATGGAAGTGGCGCCGTTCGGCGGCATCAAGCAATCGGGCCTGGGCCGCGAAGGCAGCAAGTACGGCCTGGACGAATACTTGGAAATCAAGGCTTTCCACATCGGCGGCCTGTGACCGGCCCGCACCGACTTCGAGGAGACATGCGACATGAGCAAGGCATTCAGGATCGCCGCCATCGCCGGCGACGGAATCGGCAAGGAAGTATTGCCAGAAGGATTGCGGGTGCTGCGGCAGGCGGCGCGCAAGTGGCAGCTGGACCTGCAGATCGAGGTGCTGGACTGGGCGCACTGCGATTACTACCTGGAGCACGGGCGGATGATGCCCGAGGACTGGTTCGAGCGGCTCAAGGATTTCGACGCCATCTACTTCGGCGCCGTGGGCTGGCCGGACAAGGTGCCGGACCATATTTCCCTGTGGGGGTCGCTGCTCAAGTTCCGCCGCGACTTCGACCAGTACGTGAATATCCGCCCGGTGCGGCTGTTCCCCGGGGTGCCGTGCCCGCTGGCCGGGCGCGAGCCGGGGGACATCGATTTCGTGGTGGTCCGCGAGAACACCGAGGGCGAGTATTCCTCGGTGGGCGGCAAGATGTTCGAGGGCACCGAGCATGAGTTCGTGCTGCAGGAGTCGGTGTTCACCCGGCGTGGCGTGGACCGCATTCTCAAGTACGCCTTCGACCTGGCCCAGACCCGGCCGCGCAAGCGCCTGACGGCGGCGACCAAGTCCAACGGGATTTCCATCAGCATGCCGTACTGGGACGAGCGCACGGCGCTGATGGCCGAGCAGTACCCGCAGGTGAGCTGGGACAAGCAGCACATCGACATTCTCTGCGCGCGTTTTGTCCTGCAACCGGAGCGTTTCGACGTGGTGGTGGCCTCCAACCTGTTCGGCGACATTCTTTCCGACCTCGGCCCGGCCTGTGCCGGCACCATCGGCATCGCGCCCTCGGCCAACCTCGATCCGCAGCGGCGCTTCCCGTCGCTGTTCGAGCCGGTGCACGGCTCGGCGCCGGACATCTACGGGCGCAATATCGCCAACCCGATCGCGATGATCTGGTCTGGCGCGCTGATGCTGGATTTCCTCGGCAACGGCGACCAGCGTTATCGCGCCGCCCACGACGGGATTCTCGAGGCCATCGAACAAGTGATCGCCCAAGGCCCGATCACCCCGGACCTGGGTGGCCAGGCCTCGACCCAGGAGGTGGGCGCGGCGATTGCCGAGAGGCTCTGAGTCCCGTCTTGTAGCCGGGGGGGGGCGGGCGGCGTTCTGACCTGGCGCCCGCCAAAGCCGTATCCCGGATCAGCCTGATACACCGCGGTCAGCGGTCTTGCGACGGCTGCGCCGCCGATCGCAGGCTGCGCCAGCGGCTACAGCGATTGCGGGGTTCCTGCGTTCTTTGTCAACACCGAACCCTGTAGCCGCAGCCGAAGGCTGCGATCGGGCGCCAGCCCGCCAAACCTGCGTCCCGGATCGCCCTGACGCACTGCGGTCAGCGGTCTTGCGACGGCTGCGCCGTCGATCGCAGGCTGCGCCAGCGGCTACAGCGAGGGCGGGGTTCCTGCGTGCTTTGCCAAACGCCGAACCCTGTAGCCGCTGCCGAAGGCTGCGATCGGGCGCCAGCCCGCCAAACCTGCATCCCGGATCGCTCTGACGCATCGCGGTCAGCGGTCTTGCGACGGCTGCGCCGCCGATCGCAGGCTGCGCCAGCGGCTACAGCGAGGGCGGGGTTCCTGCGCTCTTCGCCAAACGCCGAACCCCGTAGCCGCTGCCGAAGGCTGCGATCGGGCGCCAGCCCGCCAAACCTGCGTCCCGGATCGCTCTGACGCACCGCGGTCAGCGGTCTTGCGACGGCTGCGCCGCCGATCGCAGGCTGCGCCAGCGGCTACAGCGAGGGCGGGGGGCCTGCGTTCTTCGCCAAACGCCGAACCCTGTAGCCGCTGCCGAAGGCTGCGATCGGGCGCCAGCCCGCCAAACCTGCGTCCCGGATCGCCCTGACGCACTGCGGTCAGCGGCTACACGATCGCGGGGCTTTCAATAACCCTGGCTGCGGTCGATCTGCCCGAGCATCGGTTCGCCGCGCTGGTGGCGGCGGATATTGTCCAGCAGCACGGCGAAGGCGCTTTCCGGCTGGGTCATGGCGGCGATGTGCGGGGTCAGGAGGATCTGCGGGTGATCCCAGAACGGGTGTTCGGCCGGGGCCGGCTCCTGTTGCAGGACGTCGAGCACCGCGCCGCTGAGCTGGCCGCTGGCCAGGGCGTCGAGCAAGTCCTGCTCCACCAGGTGGCCGCCACGGCCCATGTTGATCAGCGCCGCGCCGCGGGGCAGTTGGCGGAACAGCTCGCGGTCGAGGATGCCCTGGGTCTGTTCGGTCAGGGGCAGCACGCACAGCAGGATGTCGCACTGGCTGAGAAAGGCCGGCAGCTGCTGGTTGCCGGCGAAACACTGCACGCCGTCGATGCGATGGGCGCTGCGGGCCCAGCCGGACAGGGCGAACCCCAGCGGCCGCAGGGTGGCGAGGATCTGCTGGGCCTGTTGGCCCAGGCCCATGACCCCGACCCGGCGTTGCGCCGCCGGTTGCAGCAGGTGCGCCTGCCAGCAGCGGGCGAACTGTTGCTGCCGGTAGCGCAGCATGTCGCGGTGCAGGCTGAGCACGGCGAAGCTGGCGTATTCGCACATGCCCCGGGTGATGCCCGGGTCCAGCAGGCGCACCACCGGCAAGTCCGGCGGCAGGCGCGCGAGGTCCAGCTGATCGACCCCGGCCGAGAGGGCGAACAGCACCTCGAGGTTAGGTAAAAGGCTCAGGTCGTCCGGCGCCTGCCAGGCCGCCAGGTAGCGGATGTCCTCGGGGTTGCCGAGGTCCGGCCAGGCACGCCATTGAATGTCCGGGGCCTGTTCGGCGAACAGCGCTCGCCAGTGTTCGCCACGCACGGGGTCAGCTTTATAGAGGAGGGCCATGGGCGGTTCCTGATCGATGGAGGGATGGGTTTCATGATGCCGCAACGGCAAAGCAGGATCTGTCGAAAGGCCGCGTGCGAAAGCCTTGTGCCGCGCGCTTCGTGGCCCTGGCCGGCAGATTCGGCGGGGCTGAAGGAATCTGCCGTTTGCCGGGGTGAAAACAGTGGATCCGGATTTCTCAGGGGCCAAGTTCGGCTAAGTCGGTTCCGCCGAAGCCTTAATCTGAAGCCATCGCAACCGCTTCCCGGTTGCCTGGCTCAGTATGAGGAACGCCATGAATAGCAAGGTCGACGAAACACCTCATTTGCTCCAGCAGCGCGATCAGTTCGTGCCGCGGGGCGTGGTCACTGCCCATCCGCTGGTCATCGACCGCGCCGAGGGCTCCCAGGTGTGGGACGTGGACGGCGAGCGCTATCTGGATTTCGTCGGCGGGATCGGCGTGTTGAACATCGGCCACAACCACCCGCGGGTGGTGGCGGCGGTGCAGGCGCAGTTGCAGAAAGTCTCCCACGCCTGCTTCCAGGTGGTGGCCTACAAACCGTACCTGGATCTGGCCCGGCGCCTGAGCCAGATGATCGGCGGCGCCGAGCCCTACAAGGCGGCATTCTTCACCTCTGGCGCCGAGGCCGTGGAGAACGCGGTGAAGATCGCCCGCGCCCATACCCAGCGTTCGGCGGTGATCGCCTTTCGTGGCGGTTTCCATGGCCGCACCTTGCTCGGCAGCACGCTGACCGGCATGAGCCAGCCGTACAAGCAGAACTTCGGCACCGCCCCCGAGGTGTTCCATACGCCGTACCCGAACGCCTATCGCGGGGTCAGCAGCGAGATGGCCCTGCAGGCGTTGCAGGAGCTGTTCGCCACCCAGGTCGCACCCGAGCGCGTGGCGGCGATCATCATCGAACCGGTGCAGGGCGACGGCGGTTTCCTCGCCGCTCCGGCGGAATTCCTCCAGGCCTTGCGCGCCCTGGCGACGCAACACGGCATCGTGCTGATCCTCGATGAAATCCAGACCGGCTTCGGCCGCACCGGCAGCTGGTTCGGCTTCCAGCACGCCGATATCCAGCCGGACCTGGTCACCGTGGCCAAGAGCCTGGCCGGTGGCTTGCCGTTGTCCGGCGTGGTGGGCAAGGCGCAGATCATGGACGCGCCGCTGCCCGGCGGCCTCGGTGGCACCTACGGCGGCAACGCCCTGGCCTGCGCCGCGGCGCTGGCGGTGCTGGATGCCTACGAAGAGGAACAGTTGCTGGCCCGTGGCGTGGCGCTGGGCTTGCGCCTGCGCGAAGGGTTGCTGAGCCTGCAGAGGCTGTACCCGTGCATCGGCGATGTGCGTGGCAGCGGTTTCATGCTGGCGCTGGAACTGGTCAAGAACGATGCGGCGCACAGCCCCGATGCCGAGTTGACGCAACGGCTGATCGACCAGGCGCGCCTGGGTGGGTTGCTGGTGATCAAGTGCGGGGTGCACCGTAACGTCCTGCGCTTCCTGGCACCGCTGGTAACAACTCCCGAGCAGATCGACGAAGCCCTGGCGATTCTCGATGCCGCGCTGGCACGAGTCTTGAACTGAGCTGATGCCCCGGTCGGCGCCGGGCTGCCGGGCGCCACCGATGGGCATTTTTGGAGCATGGATCGATGGAACGCATCATAGGAGGCTGTACACGCCATGGGGCTGACTGATTATCGTGCGTTGCTGATCGACTGCGACGCGGTCCTGGTGGACCGTGACTCGGGGGTCTGGGCGGCCTTGCAACCCTTGCTCGACAGTCGCCGTGGGCAACCGGACAAGGAGCAGGTGCTGGGCGAGTTCGCCGAGACGGTGCGGGGCCTGTACCCGCGCTTCGCCGAGCTGGGGTTCAGCGGCCTGCTGTGTTTCGCCCATCGCCAGCTGGCCGAACGCTGGGGCCTGAAGGCGTCCTGGGAGGAGGGCATGAGCTTCGCCCGCTCGGTGGCGGGCTGGTCTCTGTTCGAGGATGCGCCGGGGGCGATGCTGTACCTGCGCAAGTTCTATCGGCTGCTGGTGCAGGGCGATCGCGATGCCGAGGATCGCGCGCTGTTGTGCGAGCGGCTGGGGATCGCCCAGGACGATTTCATCTCCCTGGCCAGCCAGCCGTTGCAGGATCGCCAGTGGCTGGCGGACAACGACCTGCGGGCCCAGGACATTCTCCAGGTGACCCGGCCGCCGGCCGCCGCGGCGCAAGCGACGGCGGGCCTGTGCCTGATCTGCCGTGCCGGCAGCCGCAACCCGCAACCCTGCGCCGCCGACTACTGCATCAACAGCATGGCCGACCTGGTGGCCCAGCATCAGGCGTCGTTACGGCGCTGATCTTGCTTGTCGATTGCATCCCACAGCAATCAAGAGGTAAACGATGGAAGGTTTAGTCAAACTGGACCGTATTGATATCAACATCTTGGTTGAGCTGCAAAAAGACGGACGCATGACCAATGTCAGCCTCGCCGACGCCGTGGGGTTGTCGGCCAGTCCGTGTCTGCAGCGGGTCAAGCGCCTGGAATCGGCCGGCTACATTTCCAGCTACAAGGCGCACCTGAACCTGGCCAAGATCACCGACTCGGTCACGGTGTTCACCGAGATCACCCTGAGCGACCACAAGCGCGAGGACTTCGCCAAGTTCGAGTCCAATATCCGCCTGGTGGACGAGGTGCTGGAGTGTCATCTGATCAGTGGCGGCTACGACTATCTGGTGCGCTTCATGACCCGCAGCATCCAGCATTACCAGGAGGTGGTGGAAAGCCTGCTGGACAAGAACATCGGTATCTCGAAGTACTTCAGCTACATCGTCATCAAGTCGCCGGTCCTCAAAGACGGCGTGCCCCTGCGTAAATTATTGCGCCACTGACTCGTTCTTCTCTCAAAATGAAATGTTATCTGATAACATTTTTCCGTCTGATCAATCACTCATGCGCGCGCCTCTCACCGGGCGCGCTTGCGTCTGGGCCGGCCATTTTGCCTGGCCGGTGAGTGCACAGCGGGTTGCGCGCAAGCAAGCGACACCGGCCATGCAGGCCTCGCGTGCACCCCGATCGGACAATCCACGCACCGTTTACCCCTGGATGCTTCAGCCTGGCGCACACCGCATAAATCGCTGTTTGCCTTGAGAAAACAGCAGGCAACGGGCTTGTGCCGCGGCAAATCGGAACAAAGCACAGAACGGCCTGCGCTGTAATGCCAGCCAGTGGTAGGTGCGCATCGTCGCCCCGGGAAGTTCAACGCCATCAGAGCGGGGGCGGCGATTCGTTGAATGAGAGCACAAAGGAGCGCAACACGATGCGAATGAGTACGGCAAATACCTTGATAGGGCTGGGCGCGCTGATGCTGGCCAGCGGTACCCAGGCTCACCAGATCTGGTACGAACACACGCCGGGGCAGCCCCTGACGCTGTATTACGGCGAGTACGACAAGAACATGCTGGAAGTGACCCCCGGTGGCCTCGATCGCTTCCGCCAGCTCAAGGGCTGGTCGGCGGCGAATCCGCTGCCGGCCCCGGCATTGGGTCTGAGTCTGGGCCTGCAACGCCAGTCGTTCAGCGTTGCTCATCAGCCCAGGGCCGATGAAAGCCTGCTGGCGCAGGACTCGCAGTATCCGCTCTTCGACCTGCATGAAGGCGGCAAGACCCTCAAGACTCATTGGACGCCCGCCACCCGCTGGGTCGGCGACCTGCGCGCGCGCCAGCCGGAACTGGCGCTGGACATCGTCCCCACCGGCGTGGCCGCCGCGGGCAAGGCGCAGTTCCAGGTGTTCTATGAACTCAAGCCGCTGGCCGCCCAGGAAGTGATCCTGGAAACCGGCTCCGGCGAGGTCTTCACCCAGACCAGCGACCAGGACGGCAAGGTCAGCTTCGCGCTGCCGTGGCAGGGCACCTATGTGGTGGCCGCCGAATACAAGGACCGCACCCCGGGCACTCGCCAGGGCCCGGACAGCCAGGCCGAGGCCTACGACCTCAAGAGCTTCAGTTCCACGCTGTCGTTCCACCAGCCACAGGGCAAGCCGCCGTTGCCACGGGCGCCTGCAACGCTGCCGGCCTCGGAAGTCGCGCGCTTGAAAAAGCAATCCTGACCCGCTGCCCCGACCCCTGTGCCGTGTCGGCGACAGGGGGTTGCCCAGGCTTAACGACCTTCAACATGAGTGACTGATATGACCCTTTCTACTGGATTGGCAGGGCAGGCGGGCGTTGCGTCCCCTGCGCTGGCGGGCAGCGTGGCCAAGGCCAATACGCGGATGCTGGCGATCGATGCCCTGCGCGGCTTCGTCATGCTGTGCATGCTGGTGGACCACGTGCGCGAGACCTTCCTCCTGCATCGCCAGGTCACCGACCCGATCGACGCCCTGAGCGTGACCCCGGACCTGTATTTCACCCGCCTGCTCAGCGAGATCTGCGCGCCGGTGTTCATCTTCCTCACCGGCCTGTCGGCCTGGCTCTACAGCCAGAAACACAGCCTTGGGGAAACCTCGGTGTTCCTGCTCAAGCGCGGCCTGTTCCTGGTATTCCTCGAGCTGACCTTCGTGTGTTTTGCCTGGAACGCCGAGTTCCCGCCCAAGACCCTGTGGCTGCAGGTGATCTGGTGCATCGGCATCTGCATGATCGTGCTGGCCGGCCTGCTGCACTTCAAACGCGGCTGGCTGATCGTCCTGGGGGTGGCCATAGTCGCCGGGCACAACCTGCTGGATGACGTGGTGGTGGGCCCCGAGTCGCCGTTCTTCGTGCCCTGGTCGATCCTGCACCAGCGGGTGTTCATCGACATCACCGAGTTCACCCGGGCCCGCACCACGTACCCGGTGCTGCCGTGGATCGGGGTGATCCTGCTGGGCTGGGCCATCGGCCCGTGGTTCGGCAAGGACGTGCAACCGGCGGCGCGGATTTCGCGATTGCTCAAGGTCGGCGTCGGCCTGCTGGTGGCGTTCGTGTTCATTCGTTACCTGAACGTCTACGGCGAGAAGCCCTGGGTCCAGACCGGCGATGCGCTGCGCACCTTCATGAGCTTCATGAGCGCCAAGAAATACCCGCCGTCGCTGATGTTCCTGATGCCGACCCTGGGCCTGGGGCTGATCCTCCTGGCGTACTTCGAGAAGGTCCAGGAACGCTGGTCGACCGCGCAACTGGCGATCTACGGCGGCGCGCCGATGTTCTTCTACCTGCTGCACCTGTACGTGCTCAAGGCCATGTACCTGGTGGCCGTGGCCATCTGGGGCGCCAACCAGGGCACCTACTACGGCTTCGACAACCTGTCCGGGGTCTGGCTGTGGAGCCTGATCCTCGGCGTGCTGCTGTTCTTCCCGACACGCTGGTTCGCAGGCCTCAAGCAGCGCCGCCGCGATATCGCGATCCTCAAATACCTCTGAGTTGGGGTCCCGGTGGTGCGCCCGTACAGCGGCGCACTGCCTGATATCGCCCGCCATTTATCGATTTTCGGGAGTTCGACAGTGAAGACCTTGACCCGACACACCCTGCTGTTGGCATTGGGAGGCCAGAGCCTGCTCGCGCTGGCCGCGGAGCAGGACAATGCCAAGGGTTTTATCGAAGACAGCCAGTGGAGCCTGTTCAACCGCAGCCTCTACGACCGTCGCGACTATGAGCACGGTTCCTTGAGCAACGGCGCGCGCAATGCCTACAAACCCCGCGCCGAACGCAGCGACCTGGCGCAGGAGTGGGCCTACGGCCTGATGGCCGACTACAGCTCCGGTTTCACCCAGGGCACGCTCGGCTTCGGCCTGGATGCCCACGTCTATTCCGGCTGGAAACTCGACAGCGGCGGTGGCCGGGCCGGCAAGGCGCGGCTGCTGGGGGTGGACAACGACGGCCATCCCAAGGATGAATTCAGTCGTGGCGGCGCGGTGGCCAAGCTGCGTTTTTCCTCCACCGAACTGCGCTACGGCGAACAGCGGGTCAAGACCCCGGTGTTCGGTTCCTCCGACAGCCGCCTGCTGCCCGAGACCGCCACCGGCTGGTTCCTCACCAGCCGCGAACTGAGCAATACCACGCTGTACGGCGGCCACTTCAACGAAAGCACCGACCGTAACGCCAGCAGCCACGACCAGGGTTTCGTGGTCAATTATTCCAACGGCAAGCAGGGCGACAGCTTCGACCTGATCGGCGTGCGCAACACCTCGATCAAGGGCCTCAACGCCAGCCTGTTCAGCGCCTTGTACGAAGACACCTGGCGCCAGCAGTACCTTGGCGCGCTCTACAACCTGCCGCTGAGCCAGGGCCAGGACCTGACGTTCGATTTCAACCTGTACCGCACCCAGGACACCGGCAAGGCCCTGTCCGGGCGCATCGACAACACCACCTGGAGCCTGATGTCGACCTACAGGAGCGGCGCCCACAGCTTTGGCCTGGGCTACCAGAAGGTCGACGGCGACACGCCTTACGACTACGTCACCCGCGGCGCGATCCTGCTCAGTAACGCGGTGGCCCTGTCGGACTTCAACGCCCCTGAAGAAGCCTCCTGGCAGGCCCGCTACGACCTCAACATGGCCGGCTACCAGGTTCCCGGCCTGACTTTCAGTGCCCTGTATGTGCGCGGCAGCGGCATCGACGGCAGCCACATGGACCCGCGCGGCGGCTACGCCTGGCTGGGCTACGGCGAAGGCGGCAAGCACTGGGAACGCGACCTGCAGGCCAAGTACGTGGTGCAGTCCGGGCCGGCGAAAAACCTCGCCGTCACCCTGCGCCACGCCGTGCACCGCGGTAATAAAGCCCAGGCCGAACTGGATGCCGACCAGCTGCGGCTGGCGATCGAGTATCCGTTGGGCGGCAGGTTCTAGGGCCCAGGCAAGGCTTGTCGGTGACCAGCCCCTCCCGGTGGAGGGGTTTTTATGGCCGGGCGCCGTTAATGCTGCTATGCCTTGGATAGCCCTTCAGGCTTTACCGCAGCAGTTGTCATGACACGGACGTAGGGTGACACCGGTCCTCGCCTGGCCGACTGGCCGCGCGGGAACCTCACTTGACGACTCTCGAGGGAACCAGGTCGTGGACAACACAAGGATCAAGGCGCGCCAGCTGATTGTTTGCATCGACGGCACCAACAACCGTTTCAGTGACGAGCCGACCAACGTGGTCCGGCTGTTTCGCTCGCTGCCCAAGGACAGCGAAACGCTGCTGGCCTATTACGACCAGGGCGTGGGCACCTTCGGGCTCAGCGAAACCCTGTTCGAATGGCAGAAGGTGCCGTCGCGCATCGCCGGGCTGATGTTCGGCTGGGGTATCAAGCGCAACGTGCTCAATGCCTATCGCTTCCTGATGGAGAACTACAGGGATGGTGACCAGATTTTCCTTTTCGGTTTCTCCCGCGGCTCCTACGCGGTGCGGGTGCTGGCGGCGCTGCTGCATACCATCGGCCTGTTGCCCGCCCATCAGGTCCAGCTGACGGATTTTGCCTGGTCGCTGCTGACTACTCGCCTGCAACCCGATGGAAACGCCCCCAAGCCCGATCGTCAACGCGCCATGAGTTACACCTGGTGGCGCATGAGCGCGGACAAGAAACCGGACTTCAAGTTGATGGGGGAATTCAAGGGCAGCTTTGCCCGGCCAGTGAGCATTCACTTTCTCGGGCTGTTCGACACCGTGAGTTCGGTGGGCTGGGTGTATGACCCGCTGATCGTTCCCTACACCCGCAGGAACGAGGACGTGAAGACCATCCGCCATGCGGTGTCCCTGGACGAACGCCGCAGCTTTTTCCGGCAGAACCTCTGGGCAGAAGGCAAGGGGGTGAACCTGAAACAGGTCTGGTTCGCCGGCGTGCATTCGGATGTGGGCGGCGGTTACCCGGTCGGCGAGTCGCAGCTGGCGCTGATTGCCTTGCGCTGGATGATCGGCGAGTGCCTGGAGGCCGGGTTGAGCATCGATGCCGAAGCCTGTCGCGCCGAACTCTATCCAGCATCCTCGGTGCTACGGGATCCGCTGGCCCAGGCCCACAATTCCCTGACCCGCAACTGGCTGATCGCCGAGTGGGTGCCGCGCCTGGTCTGGAACCCGAGGACCCACAAGCGAACCCTTGAGTACGGTTCGATGCCGCCGTTCGGCAAAGCCCGGTCGCGGGAGATTCCCACCCCTGAAAACGGACAGAAAATCCGGGTCCATGCCTCAGTGGCCGCTCGGCTGAAGGGGCCGCTGAACAGCGACCAGCCGTGGGGCAGCCAACTGAGCTACCAGCCGCAAAACCTGCCGGACATCGATTCCGAGTCGATCGAGCAGGTGGGCGACTCGCCGAGGCTGGATGAGTACAACCTCTAAGGCTGCCAACCCACTCACTGGCGATGCCGGCGCAGCAGCTCGATCTGCTGCGCCGGTACCTGCTGGCGCAGGGCTTTGTACAGGGCGCGGGTTTCCAGCAGGTTCCAGATCCGCAGCAGGGTTTCCAGGGCGTCCAGCGGCTTGCTGATGAAGTCGCGGGCGCCCAGGGCCAGGGCCCGCAGGCGGGTGTCGCGGGTGGCGTCGGCGGTCAGCACCAGGATCGGCAGGTAATCGTCGGCCGGGATCCGCCGGTTGAGCTGTTCGAGCACGGCGAAGCCATCGAACTCGGGCATGTGCAGGTCGAGGATCACCAGGTCCGGCTCGAAGCTGTTGAACAGGTCCAGGGTGCGCAGCGGCTGGGTGCTGCTCAGCACGTTGTGCAGGCCTTCGCGGGCCAGCAACTGCTCCATCAGGTCGAGGTTGGGGCGCTGGTCGTCGATGATCAGGATGCGCAAATCGTGGTTCATGCGGGCTCCGGTAGATGTTGCTCAAGGTGGGCGAGAAACGCCGGGATATGAATGGGCTTGGTCAGGATCGCCGTGGCCCCGGCCTGCAGCAGGGCGCGGTGGGTCAGGGCGCTGGCGTCGGCGGTGATCATCAGCACCGGGGTGCTGGCGGTGCTCGGCGATTCCCGCAGCCGGCGCAGCACCTCCAGGCCCGCAAGGTCCGGCAGGCTGACGTCCAGCAGGATCAGTTGCGGCGCATGTTGGCGCGCGAGGTCCAGGCCCATCTGGCCCTGCATGCTCGACAGCAGGCGAATGCCGGGGCGGCGTTGCAGCAGGGTTTCGATCAGCGCCAGGCTCGACAGGTTGTCTTCGATGCACAGCACCTGGCCACGGTATTCCACGGTCTCGACCCGGGCCGGCAGCACCGACACCGATTGCTCCAGCGCCTGCTGCTCCAGGGCCTGCTGTTCCAGGGGGCGGTGCGCGCCGGCCGCGGCCACCTGGACAAACGGTAGTTGCAAGGTAAAGCAGCAACCCTGGCCCGGCGTGCTGTGCACCCGCAGGCTGCCGTCCATCATCTCCAGCAGGCTCTTGCTCAGGGCCAGGCCCAGGCCGGTGCCTTCCACCCGCGGGTCGGCACCCAGGCGTTCGAAGGGCCGGAACAGCTGGTCCAGGCGCTCCAGGGGAATGCCGGCGCCGGTGTCGCTGACCGCCACCTCGACTCGCGGGCCCAGGACCTTGACCGCGATCCGCACCTGGCCCTGGGGCCGGTTGTACTTGATGGCGTTGGACAACAGGTTGAGCAGCACCTGGATCAGCCGCTGGCGGTCGGCGATCACCCCGCTGTGTTCGCTCAGCGCGGGCAGGGCAGCGAGCTGGACGCCGGCGTCGGTGGCCATTGGCGAGACCAGGGTCAGGGCTTCGTGCAGCGCCGAGGCCAGGGCGATCGGCTCGACAGTCAGCGGCAGGTGCCCGGCCTCGATACGGGCGATGTCCAGCACCTCGTTGATCAGGGTCAGCAGGTGCTGGCCGGCGCGCAGGATATGCCCGACCTGGGGCCGCTGGCCGCTGGGCGAGTCCATGTCCAGCAACTGGGCGAAACCGAGGATGGCGTTGAGCGGGGTGCGCAGTTCGTGGCTCATGCGCGAGAGGAATTCGCTCTTGGCGCGGCTGGCGCTTTCGGCTTCTTCGCGGGCGGTGCGCAGGGCGATTTCCGCGGCGCGGCGGTCGGTGATGTCGCGGGTGATCTTCGAGAAACCGCGCAGCGCGCCGCTGGCATCGTACTGCGCGGTGATCACCACGCTGGCCCAGAAGCGGCTGCCGTCCTTGCGGCAACGCCAGGCCTCTTCCATGTAATGGCCGTCGCGGGTGGCCTCGCGCAGGGCCATGTCCGGGTGCGCCGGGCATTCTTCCGGCAGGTAGAACAGCGAGAAGTGCCGGCCGAGGATTTCCTGTTCGCGGTAGCCCTTGATCCGCTCGGCGCCGGCGTTCCAGGTGGTGACTCGGCCCTGGGTGTCGAGGGCGAAGATCCCGTAGTCCTTGACCCCGTCGATGATCAGCCGCAGGCGCTCTTCGTTATCGCGCAGGGCCCGCTCGCGCTCGGCCAGCAGTTGCCCGGCCTCCACCAGGCGGGTGCCGAGCTGGCCGATCTCGTCCTGTTCCGGGGCCTGCGGGCGCAGCGGTTGGCCGAGGGCCAGGCGCTGGGCGTTGCCTTGCACCTGCTGCACCCGGGCGACGATGCCCTTGGACAGGAACAGCACCGCGACAATCGCCCCGAACAGGCCGCAGAGCGCCGCCAGCAGCGTGGCCATCAGCAGGCGCATGCGGGTCGCCGAGGCCGCGGCGCTGCGCTCGGCGAGCAAGCCGTCTTCGCGGATGCGCATGGCGCTGATCTGCTCGCGCAGCACGTCCAGCACCTGTTTGTTCTCGATCAGGATCGCCGTGATGCTGGCGCTGTCGTCGGGCCGGCCGTTGCGCAGGGCCACCAGGCCGTCGAGCTTGTGGCCGATCAGCGGGGTGATGGCCTTGAGGTGATCGCGCATGCGCGCATCGCGAATGTTGCTGTCCAGCCGTTGCAGCGCGGCCTGGATCAGCGGCTGGGCGCGCTCGTAGCTGGGCAGGAAGTCTTCGCGGCGGGTCAGCAGGTAGCCGCGCACGCTGGCCGCCGCTTCGGCGAGCAGGGTGTGCACGGTCTGGATATCGCCCTGCACCAGCAGCACCCGGCGCACGTCTTCCTCGGCGCGGGCGGTCTGGCGTTCGGTGATGTAGATCAGCACCAGCGACAGCAGGAGGATCACCAGCGGCAGGGAGATCACCACCAGCGCCTTGCTGCGCAGGGGCAGGTCGAGCCAATGCCGGCTCGCCAGCAGCCTCATGGCCAGTCTCCCGCGGGCTGCGCCACCAGCCCCAGGGCGATGCCGCGCACCGCGGCCTGGGTCCGGTCCGCCGCGCCGAGCTTGCCGATTACCCGCTCCACATGGGCCTTGGCGGTGCCGGTGGTGATGCCGAGCTTTTCGCCGATCTCGCGGTTGCTGAAACCGCCGGCCACCAGCCCCAGCACCTGGCGTTCGCGGGCGGTCAGGGCGACGACTTGGGTGCCGCCGTTGCCGCCGGCGTTGCGTTCGGCCATGCGCCGCAGCAGCCGGGCGCTGACTGTGCTGTTGAGGGCTTCCTCGCCCTGGGCCACCCGTTGCAGGGCGCCGAGCACTTCGCTGCGGCTGGCGTCCTTGAGCAGGTAGCCGACCGCGCCGGCGGCAATCGCTGCTTCCAGGTGATCGGGGCTGTCGTCCATGGTGAAGATCACCACCTTGATCGTCGGTTGCCGCTGGTGCAGCAGGCGCGCCGCGCCCAGGCCGTTGAGCAGCGGCATGCGGATATCGAGGATGGCGATGTCCGGTTGCAGGCGTTCGCACAGCTCGAGGGCTTCCTGGCCATCGCGGGCCTGGCCGACCACCTCGAATTCCGGGTGGCCGGCGAGCAGGGCGACAAAGCCGGTGCGGGTGACTTCATGGTCGTCCGCCAGCACCAGGCGCAGGGCAGCGTTCATGGGTGTTCTCCGACAGTGGGCAGCGGCACCCGGGCTTGCAGGCGGGTGCCATCGCCAGGGGTGCTGTGCCAGGACAGCTCGCCGCCCAGCAGGCTGGCGCGTTCCTGCATCGCCGCCAGCCCCAGGTGCTGGCCGCCGCAGCTGGACAGCGGGCTGTCCAGGGCGAAGCCGACGCCGTTGTCTGCCAGCGTCAGCCAGGCCAGGCCATCGACCAGTTGCAGGCTCAGCTCGGCACGGCTGGCCCGGGCATGCTTGAGGATGTTGTTGATGCCTTCCTGGGCGATGCGGAACAGGGCGATCTCGCTGGCACCCGGCAGGCGTGCGCCGGACTGTTGCTGCCAGTGCACCTCGATACCGGCGTCGCGCAGGCGGTCGGCTTCCTTGTCGATGGCCTTGTACAAGCCAAAATCGTCCAGCACGTTGGGGCGCAGGCCGCCGATCAACTGCCGGCCCTCGCCGACGCAACCCTGGGCCAAGGCCAGGATGGTCTGCAGTTCGCCGTGCAGTTCTTGCGGCAATGTCGGACAGCGTCCGGCAAAACCTTGCAGGCGCTGGTGCAGCCCGGCCAGGGTTTGCGCGAGGCCGTCGTGCAGGTCGTAGGCCACGCGCTTGCGTTCGTCCTCCTGGGCGCTGAACAGCCGGTGCACCAGCTCCGACATGGTCCGTTCCCGGGCTTGCAGGGCTTGGAGCAAGCGCTGGTTTTCCAGGTGCGCGGCCAACAGGGTGGCCAGCAGTTGCAGGGATTCCAGGTCCTCGCTGTCGGGCGCGGCCAGGGCCACGCTGTTGGCCAGCAGCAGCGCGCCGAAGGCCTGGCCGTCGGCGCCGGGCAGGGGAATGCGCAGCACCTGGGGTAGAGCGGCATCGGTCTGCGGCAGCCATTCGGGGTGCAGGGTCGCAGACTTGGCCAACGGGTGCAGGGCGGCCAGGCGTTCGCTGCTGCCATGCTGGGCGGTGGCCCGCGGCGGCTGGGCGGCGTGCCATTCCAGCAGCAGGCCATGGTCCATCGCCATAAAGGCGCAGGCCCGTTGCAGGGCGCGCTGGCGCATGGCCGCGGGCGGCAACTGGGTCAGTTCCTGGCCGGTGTCCACCAACAGGCGCAGGCGCGCCGCGCGGCTTTGCGACTGGCGATACTGGCTGCGAATGGCCAGGGCGCTGCCGGGGTCGTGAGTCGGGCTTTGCATGAAAAACAGGCTCCAGCGTGAAGGGCGTGCGCTCGCGAGCAGGCATTAGACCCGCTTGCCGGCTGTGGGCCTATCTGCCGAATGGCATAGGCCGCCGGCACCGGTTGGCCGATGGCGAGGTTGTGCCGGGTGGGCAAAGTGGGCGCATTGAAACCCACTGGAGCCTTCCGATGAAACTGCCAACCCCCGCCATTGCCCTGTTGCTGGCCCTGACCGCGCCCCTGGCCCAGGCCCTGGACGCTACGCCTTATGTGTACCGCACCGTCGCCGCGCAGCCGCAGAGCCAGGGCGACCGGGAGATCGCCGGCCTGTTCGATCGCTGGAACGCGGCCCTGCAAACCGGCAGCGCAAAAAACGTAACCAGTCTTTACGCCGCCGACGCGATCCTTCAGCCAACCGTATCGAACCAGGTGCGCACCACCCCGGCGCAGATCCAGGATTACTTCGAGCATTTCCTCGCGGGCAAGCCGGTGGGCCAGATCAACTACCGGGAAATCCGCCACCTGGGCCCGGACGCAGCCATGGACAGCGGCGTCTACACCTTCACCCTGCACGAGGCCGGTGGCGCGACCCGCCAGGTCCAGGCGCGCTACACCTTCCTCTACGAGCGCATCGACGGCCAGTGGAAGATCCTCAACCACCACTCTTCGGCCATGCCCCAGGCGCAGCCGCCATTGCAGGCCAGCCATCGCTGAATCCTGCCCCCCCTGTAGGAGCGAGCTTGCTCGCGATGGACTCAAGAGCGTCGCGTTCATCCAGTCGGTACGCGCAATCGTTAATGTCCATCGCGAGCAAGCTCGCTTCTACAGTTTTTGTTTGGTCGTTTGTGTTCAGCCTTCCTGGCGATAACGCCCCGGGGTCATGCCGAACCAGCGGCGGCAGGCCTTGTGAAAGCTGCTCTGGTCGCGAAAGCCGAGCAGGGCGCCGATGTACTTGACGCTGCGCGCCGAGTTGCGCAGGAAACTGTGGGCGAGCATCAGCCGTGCCTCGTCGAGCAGGGCCGAGAAGTGCATGTCCTCGCTGCCCAGGCGCCGTTGCAGGCTGCGGCTGCTGACCCCCACCAACTGCGCGATATGCCGCAGGTCGCTGGGCCCGCCCTGGGCCAGGCGCTCGGACAGTACCCGCCTTACCTGCGCGGTCATCGAGCCATCGAGCAGCAGCTTGAGGCGGCTGCGCGCGTATTCCATGTGCAGCACGTCCAGGGCCGGGTCGGCGCTGGGCAGGGCGGTCGCGCAATCGCGCGGGCTGAAGCTCAGGCTGTTGTAGGGCGCGTCGAACTGCAGGTTGGGCCCCAGCAGGCGCTCCAGGGCACGGGTGTCCGCCGGCCGCTGGTAGGTGAAGCTCGCCGCCAGCGGTTGCGGCTTGCGCCCGGGCAGTAGCCAGTGCACCAGGCCCAGGGTCTGCGCGGCGCCGGCATCGATGAAGGCCCGTGGCACCAGGCCCGGTTCGAGGGCGAGGTCGAAGCCGATCAGGGTGACGGCCTGGGGGCTGCGCTCCAGGCGCAGGTAAAAGCCGTTGCTGACCAGCGAGTGATAGTCCACCAGGCGTTGCAGCGCGGTGTCCAGGGTGGCGCCGGACATCAGCGCATAGCCGAGCACTTCCAGGTTGGCCGGGTGGGCCTTGGTGTACGCCAGCAGGCCGAGGTCCGGGTTGCCGCAGAGGTGCACGGCGTCCTGCAGCACCGCGTAGACCAGCTCCAGCCTGACGCCCGTGGGGTTTTCACAGGCCTCCTGGTGGCTGCTGCCGTGGCGCTTGAGCAAGGCCTCGACCTTGACGCCTGCATCGGTCAGGACATCGGCAAGCACCCGGAAACTGGTGCCGGTCATTCTGTGCATAGTACTTCCTGGACTGGTGGCTAATTGATGTCATTGGCGCCGGCGCATGATCGCAATAAACCCTGGGCCACAGTCGAGAAAGGGCGGTGCGGTGTTTCCAAGGACAAACGAAAGGTATCCGGGAACACTTTCGAGCCGCTCGGGCAGGGGGGATCATAAGTGGCAATGAGCCATTATCTCGTCGGGCGCGCCGACGCATCCTGGCCAACCCACCCGGCGCGCTGTCGCCGCTTCGACTACGGATCTGTCATGCAAAGCGTCAAAGACTTTTATCGGGAACTGGCGCAGGGGCGACTGGCGCTGGCCTTCCAGCCGGTGGTGTGGCTGCCCGACGCCAACCGGGTGCTGTACCAGGAAGGTTTGCTGCGCCATGTCGAGCAGCCGGGCAATGGCGTCTACCCGTTCGCCATGCTCGAGCGCCATCAGGTGATGCGCGAGCTGGACCGCAGCGTGGTGGGGTGCGTGATCGAGCGCCTGCTGGAGGACGAGCACCTGCGCCTGGGCTGCAATATCTCGGCGCAGAGCGCGATCATCGATCCGTTCTGGTCCGCCACCCTCGCGCAGTTGCGCGACGCGCCTTCGGTGGCTGCGCGCCTGGTGATCGAAATCACCGAAAGCGCCACGCCGCCGAGCCCCGAGGCGGCCATCGAGTTTGTCCTGTGCCTGCGCGAACTGGGCTGCCGGGTGGCGGTGGACGACTTCGGCGCCGGCCTGGGCACCCTGGAGTTCATCCGCCAGACCCGCCCCGACATGGTCAAGATCGACCAGGGTTACCTGCAACGCGCCCGCAGCGAACCCAACAGCGTGCAGACCCTGAAACACCTGGTGCAGCTGTGCAAGACCCTGGCGCCCTGCGTGATCATCGAAGGCATCGAGAGCGAAGCCGACCGCGCCCTCGCCACCGCCTGCGGCGGCGAGTGGGGCCAGGGCTACCTGTTCGGCCGCCCGCGGCTCGACCGTCTGGGCGCGCCGTGCCGGTTGCGTGGGGTGGTGGCCGAGCCTGTGGTGGCGGGCTGAGTGGTGACGGTTTGCCGATGCTTGCCAGGGATGACAGCGGCGCATTTGAGATCGCCATCGCTGGCAAGCCGGATCGCCGCCCGCTGGCTCCTACAGGTTTGTGGAGCGCCCGGTAGTCCGTATCTGGCACTCGCTTCTGTAGGAGCGAAGCCTGCTCGCGATAGCGGTGGTCCATTCACCCATGCCGCTATCGACCAAACGCGGCTTCAGTAATAAACGCCCTTGGCGTCGTAGGGCAGCAGCACGGTATCGACCGCCGCATCCACCGGCAGGCTCACCACCGCCACCAGCGGACAGACGATGGTTATCCAGCAGAACATCGTGTTGTAGCCCTCGTAGCCGCTGGCGCCGCGCATGGTCAGCAGCTGGATATTCTCCTGGGTGCCTTTGTAGAGGTCGTAGGAGCTGTACTGACTGCGGGCTATCAGGGTGCCGCAGCCCGAGAGGGCGAGTGTGCCGAGCAGGACGAGAGCAGTGAGCGCTTTGATGATGCCATTCCTTAGCAAGCCGGTTTGCGGCGCGCATCTTCGCACCGGTCGAGGTTTCAGGCCAGCCTGTGTGGCAATGATCGCAGCGAGCTGCCAGGGATGATGGCGGCGCATTCGATGACGCCATCGCCGGCAAGCCGGGTCGCCGCCCGCTGGCTCCTACAGGTTTGTGGAGCGCCGGGTAGTCCACGTCTGGCGCTCGCTTCTGTAGGAGCGAAGCTTGCTCGCGATAGCGGTGGTCCATTCGCTTGCGCAGTTACTGCCTTAGCCCAGCACCTCGCGCAACCGATGCCACAGCATGCCCAGCGCCAGCAGCGGCGCGCGCAGGGCCGGGCCGCCGGGGAAGGTCATGTGCGGCACTGCGCTGAAGATATCCAGGCCCCGGCTGTGGCCGGCGTGGATGGCTTCGGCCAGCAGGCGCGCGGTCCAGTGGGTGACGTTGACCCCGTGCCCGGAGTAACCCTGGGCGTAATACACGTTGGGGTACTGGCGCAGGCGCCCGACCTGGGGGAAGCGGTTGGCGGTGATGCCGATCTTGCCGCCCCATTGGTAGTCGATGCCCACGTGCGCCAACTGTGGGAACACTTTGAGCAGCTTGGGCCGCATATAGGCGCCGATGTCCGCCGGGTCGCGCCCGGAGTAGTGACAGGCGCCGCCGAACAGCAGGCGCCGGTCCGCCGAGAGCCGGTAGTAATCGAGGCCGACTTTCTGGTCACAGAGCGCCAGGTTCTGCGGGATCAGTTCGGCGGCCAGGGCCGGCGCCAGGGGCTCGGTGGCGATGATGTAGCTGCCCGCCGGCAGCACCTTGCCGCTCAGCCGTGGCTCCAGGTCATCCAGGTGGGCGTTGCAGGCCAGCACCAGGCTGCCGGCGCGCACCGTGCCGTTGGCGCAGCGCACCTGCACGCTGTCGCCGTGGATCAGTTCCAGCACCGGGCTCTGCTCGAAGATCCGCACCCCCAGCGACCGGGCCAGGGCGGCCTCGCCGAGCACCAGGTTGAGCGGGTGCAGGTGCCCGGAACCCATGTCCACCAGGCCCCCGGCATAGCGCGACGAGGCCACCACCTGGGCCATGTCCTGCGGGGCCACCAGGCGGGTTTCATGCACGTAGCCCAGCGCCGCCAGATGCTCCTGCTCGGCCTGGAACGCCGCGAACTGCGCCGGGGTATTGGCCAGCTCGCAGAAGCCCCAGCGCAGGTCGCAGTCGATGCCGTGTTCGCGCACGCGCTGGCCGACCAGCGCCACCGAGTCGATGCCGGCCTGCTCCAGGTAGCGCACGCCCTCGGCGCCGACGTAGCGGGCAAAACCGCTGACGTCGTGGCCGATGCCGCGGATCAGTTGCCCGCCGTTGCGCCCGCTGGCGCCCCAGCCGATGCGCCGGGCTTCCAGGAGGATCACCGACAGGCCACGCTGCGCCAGTTCGATGGCGGTGTTGACCCCGGTGAAACCGCCGCCGATCACGCAGACATCGGCGCTCAGGTCTGCATTTAGGTCAGTATCCAGCGGCGGGTAGTCCGGCAGCGCGTTGGCCGAGGCGGCGTAGTAGGAGCGGGTGTGTTGCGCGTGGCTGTGCTGGTTCATTTGTTGGACTTCACTTTGCTCCAGGCGCGGGTCATCAGGCGCATGGTCTGCGGGCTTTGGGTGCTGGAGATATACAGCTTGTCGAGCACCGCCTGGGGTGGGTAGACCTCGGGGTTGTTCACCAGCTCAGGGGCCATGAATTGCTGGGACGCCGGGTTGGGGTTGGCGTAGCCGACGTAGGCGCTGACCTTGGCGATCACCTGCGGGTCCAGCAGGTCGTTGATAAAGGCATGGGCCTCCTTGGGGTTGCTCGCGTCCGCCGGGATCGCCAGCAGGTCGAACCACAGGTTGCTGCCTTCCTTGGGAATCGAATAGGCGATCTTCACCCCGTTCTTGGCTTCCTTGGCGCGATTGGCGGCCTGGAACACGTCGCCGGAATAACCGAAGGCCAGGCAGATATTGCCGTTGGCCAGGTCCGAGACGTACTTGGAGGAGTGGAAGTAGGTGATGTAGGGACGGATCGCCAGCAGCTTGGCTTCGGCCTTCTTGTAGTCCGCGGGGTTTTCGCTGCGCGGGTCCAGGCCCATATAGTTGAGCACCGCCGGGAACACTTCGTCCGGCGAGTCCATCATCGACACGCCGCACTGGCTGAGCTTCTTCAGGTTCTCCGGTTCGAAGAACACCGCCCAGGAATCGATCCTGTCGACGCCCAGCACCTGCTTGACCTTGTCGACGTTGTAGCCGATGCCGTTGGTGCCCCACAGGTAAGGCACCGAGTACTGGTTGCCGGGGTCGTTCTGTTCCAGCAGGGCCAGCAGTTTCGGGTCGAGGTTCTGCCAGTTCGGCAACTGCGCGCGGTCCAGCTTGAGAAAGGCCCCGGCCTTGACCTGCCGTGCCAGGAAGTGGTTGGACGGCACCACCACGTCATAGCCGGTGCGGCCGGCCAGCAGCTTGCCTTCCAGGGTTTCGTTGGAGTCGAAGACGTCGTAGATCACCCGGGTCCCGGTTTTTGCCTGGAAGTCGGCGAGGGTGGTCTCGCCGATATAGTCGGTCCAGTTGTACACGCTGACTTTCGATTCAGCCTGGGCCGTGGCGCCGAACAGCACCGTCAGGGCCAGCGGAACCACCGATTTCCATAGACGCATAGCGATACCCCTTTTGCGGTTGTTATTGGTTTGCCAAATTCATGAAGCCCTGTAGCCCGGTCCCCCTGTAGCCGCTGCCGAGCGCCAGCGAGGCTGCGATCGGCGGCGCAGCCGACGCAAACCCGGCAACCGCCTTGCATCAGGTACACCGCGTGCGACGGTCTGGCGATGGCTGCGCCATCGATCGCAGCCTCGCTGGCGCTCCGCAGCGGCTACAACGGTGTGTGCGAAAGCGCGCAAGCCTCAGACGCTGAGCAACAGGAACTCGCGTTCCCAGGAGCTGATCACGCGCTTGAAGTTCTCGTGCTCGGCGCGTTTCACCGCCACGTAGCCGCGCACGAACTTGCTGCCCAGGTAGCGCTCGAGGGTCGGGCACTCTTCCATGCGGGTCAGGGCGTCTTCGATGGTGATCGGCAGGCGCAGGTTGCGCCGCTCGTAGGCCCGGCCTTCCACCGCGGCGCTCGGCTCGATGCCCTCGACCATGCCCAGGTAACCGCACAGCAGGCTGGCGGCGATGGCCAGGTAGGGGTTGGCGTCGGCGCCGGGCAGGCGGTTTTCCACGCGCATGGCTTCCGGGCTGGAGGTCGGCACGCGCAGGCCGACGGTGCGGTTCTCTTCGCCCCATTCGACGTTGACCGGCGCCGAGGTGTCCGGCAGGAAGCGGCGGAACGAATTGACGTTGGGCGCGAACATCGGCAGCACCTGGGGGATGTATTTCTGCAGGCCGCCGATGTGATGACGGAACAGCTCGCTCATGCGGCCCTCGGCGTCGGCGAAGATCGGCTTGCCGGTGGCGCTGTCGACCACGCTCTGGTGCAGGTGCATGGCGCTGCCGGGTTCGTCGGCCACCGGCTTGGCCATGAAGGTGGCGGTGACGTTGTGCTTGAGCGCGGCCTCGCGCAGGGTGCGCTTGAACACGGTGATCTGGTCGGCCAGGTCGAGGGCGTCGCCGTGGCGGAAGTTGATTTCCATCTGCGCCGGGCCGTCTTCGTGGATCAGCGTGTCGAGGTCCAGGCCCTGGGCTTCGCACCAGTCGTAGACGTCCTCGAACAGCGGATCGAATTCGTTGGCGGCGTCGATGGAGAACGACTGGCGGCCGCTCTCGGCCCGGCCGGAGCGGCCCAGCGGCGCCTTCAATGGCAGGTCCGGGTCTTCGCAGCGCTGGGTCAGGTAGAACTCCATTTCCGGCGCGACGATCGGCTGCCAGCCCTTGTCGGCGTACAGCTGCAGGACTTTCTTCAGCACGTTGCGCGGCGACAGCTCGATAGGGTTGCCGAACTTGTCGAAGGTGTCGTGGATGACGATGGCGGTCGGCTCGATGGCCCAGGGCACCAGGTAAATGCCCGAGGCGTCGGGGCGGCAGACCATGTCGATGTCGGCCGGGTCCAGCAGGTCGTAGTAGATATCGTCGTCGACGAAGTCCCCGGTTACCGTTTGCAACAGCACACTTTCCGGCAGGCGCATGCCTCGCTCATGCAGGAACTTGTTGGTGGGCGCTATCTTGCCGCGGGCGATGCCGGTCAGGTCGCTGACCACGCATTCCACTTCGGTAATCTTGTGTTCTTTCAGCCAGGCAGACAGCTGATCGAAAGGGGCATTCATAAGGACCTCGTCAATGATTGTCGGTGACGCGCCAGTGCTTGGGCTGGCCCGGCAAGGCTTCCCCTGTGGCGCGTTGGCGACTATCTTGGGCAAGCCTTGCGGTTCCATCTATCCACTTTAAGCAGCACCAAAGCGCACCAAAAGAGTGCGCAAGGTCCCTTCATGACAGCGTCGACAGCTCTCCAGGTCCAGGCCTTCAACACCTTCGATGTGGCCGATCAGATCCGTGCCACCCCGGGTTGGGTGCAGCATTACCAGCAGATGTCGCCCGGGCATTTCGCCGGGCAGGTGCGTTACCTGGACCTGCAAGGGGTGCAGATCTACGAGGAGTGCATGAACACCCGGGTCGAGCAGAATTTCAGCGCGCCCGAGGACTCTTTGGCGTTCTGTTTCGATCGCAGCGACAACGCCCTGTACCTGCTCAACGGCGAGAGCCGCAACATCTGGATCACCCCGGAGAACTACCAGGAAATCGCCGTGGTGTTCGGCCCGGAATTCGTCCGCGGCCATGGCCTCGACGCGCAGCGCCTCGACGGCCTGTTCCTGGCGCCGCTCAACTGCGGGCAGAACGCCTTGTTCAGCCGCTGGCTCAGCGCGACCCTGACGCGCCTGTCACAGACCCTCGACCCTCCGAGTCGCGAAGCCCTGACCCAGCAGCTGCTCGACGACTGCCTGTTTATCCTCGACAACGCCTGTGTGCGCCTGGACGGCGGCGGCCTGCGCCGGCGCGCCGAGGAGCGGGCGATCATGCAGCGGGTCGCGGAATGGGCGGCGGACGGCCCGGAAGACAGCCTCAACCTGCTGGAGTTGTCGCAGGTGGCCGGGGTTTCCCTGCGCCAGTTGCAAGGCGCGTTCAGGGCCTTCGCCGGCATGGCGCCGACCCAGTGGCTGCGCCTGCGCCGGCTGAACAGCGCGCACCGTGAACTGCTCAGCCGCGGCCCGGACGAAACCACCGTGGCCGAGGTGGCCATGCGCTGGTCGTTCTGGCACCTCGGGCGGTTCTCCAGCAGCTACCGCGCGCTGTTCAAGGAACTGCCGAGCGAGACCCTGCGCCGCGGCCAGCGTTGAGGCTTGGCTGACCGTGGGCCCGCAGGCTCGTCGCCATTTCACACCTCATGCGCGGGGATCGCGGTCGGCCGAAGGGCGGCGCTGGCCGTTGCGGCTCGGCCGCGGCGGCCTGGCCTGGTCATCCTCGTGCGCGCTTCCCTCAGGGTGCTCGCGCAGGTAGCGCCACAGCGCCTGGGCGATGGTATTGCCGTTGAGCCCATTGCCGAAGACTTCCTGGCCAATGCTCAAACCGAGCTTGCGATAGCTCTCGAACTGCGCTTCGTCGAAGAACTGGTCGACGGTGGGCTGGTTGGGGAAGGACTGGTTGATCAGCGCGTAGTTCTGCACGTCCGGCGATACCGAGGCGATCAGCCGTGGCTTGAGCACCAGGATGCGGCTGATCAGGGTGTCTGGCTTGGTGCAGGCGTAGACGTTGAGCAGCAGCGCGCAATGCAGGTCCGCCGGCGAAGGCGCGGTCTTGAAGTACTCCATGCGCGCGAACACCTTGCCCAGCACCTCGTCATCGGCGATCTGCGTGTCTTCCCTGATCTCCAGGCCATGGTCGATGCGCGCCAGGCGGATGAGGTTGCTCAGGTCGTCGAACTGGTAATCGGGGTCGCAGCCACAGTCGCACATCACGATCAGCTCGACCTGGCGTGCCTCGCGCAGCAGTTCGTAGGCCGCGGTGTTCTCGAAGTGGCCGCCGTCGGAGAGGTACTGATAGTCGCGCCGATGGCCATGGAAGTGCGCGGTCAATTCGTAGAACAGGTAGGTCTGGGTCGGCAGCCAGTGCGACAGCTTCAGGCCCAGGGACTGCTTGGGTTTTTCCGGCCTGTCCTCGATAAAGCCGCTGGGCCACCAGTTGCCCAGGCGCACGTTGGCCAGGCCCAGCAGCAGCGACATGCCGAGGCTGGTGGCGCGTCCCAGGCCGGTGGTGAAGGCCGCGCCGGAAACGCCTATCCATTGGCCGATGGTCAGCGGGTAGGCGATTTCCGAAGCGGGGATGTTGTCCACGTCGCGCTGATAGACCTTGCCGTCGAGGATGAAGCTCCCTTCGCCCTTGACGCTGCCCGGCGCCAGGCACAGCGGCTTGCCTTTGCGATCGCGCTGCACCAGTTGTTCGGCCGGGTCGACCGTGAGGTTCATGGTCACGTTGATCAGGTGCAGCGGGCCGGCGCTGGGCGTGCCGTAGTAGTGCTCGACGCTGATGTCGTCGTTGCTCAGCGGCTCGGCCACGCTCATGTGCTTGCGCCGTTGCTCGGGCGTGCCGTCGAAGCGCTTGCCGTTGGTGGCGCCCATGTAGGCGCGAACCAGGCGGGCGCTGTAGTAGGACTGCAAGGACGAGGTATTGAGGAAGCCGACGAAGCGGCTGCTGACCCAGGTCAGGGCCGCCGCGACGCCCGCCAGCACGGCCAGCCGCAGCACATAGCCGTCTTCCTGCAGGCGGATACCGCCATCGGCGGTGACCCACAGAACGAACAGCATCCACACCAGGCAGACCGCGGCCAGCAACAGCAGGCCGCCGATCAGGCTCATGACCTCCAGGGGCAGCAGGCGCAGCCAGTCCGGCAGGCTCTTCTCGTCCCGCAACAGCGCCAGGCGGCGCACCAGCCAGATCAGCAGTGGAAGGATGCCGACGGTGCCCTGGGTCAGGCTCTGCAGGTGCAGGTAGATCGCTTCGGAGAGCGACACCAGGAACGCGGCGAACAGCAGCGCGCCGAGGGCCATGATGACCTGCGACAGCACCCGGGTGACTGCGACCCGGTAGTTGCGCACGGTAAAGATCCCGTCTTCGTCGTTGGCCTTGCGGGTCCGGTACTTCAGGTGCCAGATCAGCAGCCAGGCGTAGACGATGCCCAGCAGCGCGATGGCGGCGAACCCGAGGAACAGGTAGCGCACGTTCGGCCTGTCGTCTGGCTGTTGCAGCAGCGCCCAGATACCGACGAAGAGCAGCGCCATCACCGTGCAGGCCGCGGCCGCCAGGTTGCTCAGGGCCGGCGGATTGCTCAGGCTGTTTTTCGGCAGCACCAGCCAATAGGCCAGGCAGCAGGGCAGCAAGCCGAGGATGAACAGCGCGCCGGGCAGCAGGAACAGATTGGGCAGGTACTTCACCTGCAACAGCATCAGCAACGACAGCAGCAGGACGATCGGCATGCCGATGACGAAGTGCAGCGACAGCCAGTTGCGCCAGGTGATCGCCAGGGCGTAGAGCGCGTCCCCCGAGCCGGTCGGAGTCAGGTAGCGGCCGTTCTCCCGGAGCCAGGCAGTGGGGCCCTTGCCGATGTCTTTTTCGCTGGAAAAGTCGATGGCGGTGCTGATGCGTCCCGGCGGCTCGTAGTGCAGCACCTCATAGGCGTTGATCGCGGCGGTCCTGGCCGCTTGCTGGGCGGGCGACAGGTGCGAGGCTTCGGCGCGCTCCTGGGCCTGCTCGCGGCGCAGGCGATTGGGGATGAACAGGCTGGAGAAGAAACTGCCGATATAACCGCCGCCGCTGACCGTGGAGAGGTAGTCGAAACGCGGCAGCAGGGTGGTGGTGAGGTTGTCTTGCGCTGTTCTCGACTTGCGTGGGTTGGCCTGTTCCGGCGCGTTGGCCCGGGCCATCGCCTGCAACACCCCCAGGCAAAAGGTGGCGCTGCGGATGCCGCCGCCGGACAGCGCCAGGCCCCAGGTCTTGAGGGGCTGGCCGTCCGGCGCGGGAAGGTATTTGAGACCCAATGCAGCACGGCGGTTCTCGATGCGCTTCCTTTCCCCCTCGTAGTGCTGGGTCGAGTCCATGATTGCTCCTTGCAAACTGAAGTAGGGCATTGTGCAAATAGGATTAAAGCAGAACGCCGTCAGATTTTTCCGAATACAAGGAGCAACTCTGGATGAAGTTCACGAAATATTCTTTATTTAGAAATGTAATTAAAAATCATAGGCTTAGAGGGTTAATGCGGCTGTATCAGGATCAATGAATGCCTTGACCCCGGCCTGCAACCGCCGTGTAACTTGCTTGTTACTTGAGGTCACTACTTTGCGTGGGTCGCTATTTCCCGCCCTGTAACTTCAAGGAATTCAACCGCGTATGCCTACTCTCACTCGCAGGAAGCTCATGCAGGCCGCCGCCATCGGATCGGCCTTTACCTTACTGCCAGACTCCATCCGCCAGGCCCTGGCGATCCCCGCCAACAACCGCACCGGCACCATTCGCGACGTCGAGCACGTGGTGATCCTGATGCAGGAAAACCGCTCCTTCGACCATTACTTCGGCACCTTGCCCGGGGTCCGCGGTTTCAGCGATCGCTTCACCATCCCGCTGCCCGGCAAGCGTTCGGTGTGGGAGCAGCAGGGCGTCGGGCGCGTGGTGCTGCCGTATCACCTGGACAGCTCGCGGGGCAACGCGCAGCGGGTCAACGGCACGCCGCATTCGTGGATCGACGAGCACGCGGCCTGGGGCAGCGGGCGCATGAGCGCCTGGCCGACCTTCAAGACCAACACCTCCATGGGCTACTACCGCGAACAGGAGCTGCCGTTCCAGTTCGCCCTGGCCAACACCTTCACCCTGTGCGATGCCTACCACTGTTCGGTGCACGCCGGGACCAACCCCAACCGCCTGTTCCACTGGACCGGCACCAACGGTCCGACCGGGGCCAACGTGGCCGCGGTGGTCAACGAATGGGACGGGCCGGGCGCGGTGGACGTCGGCTACACCTGGAAAACCTACCCCGAGCGCCTGGAAGAGCGGGGCGTCAGCTGGAAGATCTACCAGTACCTGCCGGACAACTTCGGCGACAACCCGCTGGCCGGTTTCCGCCAGTACCGCCGCGCCAGCGTGGCGGCCGGCAACCCGGCGCAGCCGCCGGAAGACTTCACCGCCTTCGTGCCTTACAGCGACGCGCTGAATGCCCGGGTGCCGCTGTACAAGGGCAATGGCAACACCTTGCCGGCCCGCAGCGGCAGCGATCTGGAAGGCATGATCGCGGGGTTTCGCAACGACGTGCAGCAGGGCAAGCTGCCCAAGGTCAGCTGGATCGTCGCGCCGGCCACCTATTCCGAGCACCCGGGGCCGTCGAGCCCGGTGCAGGGCGGCTGGTTCACCCAGGAAATCCTCAAGGCGCTGACCGACAACCCCGAGGTCTGGAGCAAGACCGTGCTGCTGGTCAACTACGACGAGAACGACGGTTTCTTCGACCATGTGCCGTCGCCCTCGGCGCCTTCGCGGCGCCTGGACGGCAGCTTCGCCGGCAAGTCGACGGTGGATTTCGACAGCGAGGTGTTCACCCACCCGGCGCCACCGGGGACCACCCAGCAACCGCGTCCGGACGGTGGCATCTACGGCCCCGGCCCGCGGGTGCCGATGCTGGTGCTGTCGCCGTGGAGCCGCGGCGGCTGGGTCAACTCCCAGGCGTTCGACCACACCTCGGTCCTGCAATTTCTCGAGAAGCGCTTCGGCGTGCGCGAGCCGAACATCAGCGCCTGGCGCCGCGCGGTGTGCGGCGACCTGACCTCGGCCTTCAACTTCGTCAATCCCAACAGCGAGATCCTCCCGCCGCTGCACACCACCACCCGCCAGGCCGCGGACCTGCTGCGCCAGCGCCAGGAACAACTGGCCCAGGTGCCGCTGCCGGACGCCAGTCGCCAGCAACTGCCGCAGCAGCAGCGCGTGGCCCGGCCGTCGCGGGCCTTGCCGTATCGGCTGAATGTCGAAGCCAAGGCCAAGCGCAAGGCGTTGAGCCTGACCCTGAGCCTGCAGAACAGCGGGGAGCAGGGCGCGGTGTTCCATGTCTACGATCGCCTGCACCTGCTGGACATTCCCCGGCGCTATACGGTGGAGGCGGGCAAGCAGCTCAAGGACAGCTGGCAGACGGCGGGGCGCTACAAGCTGTGGCTGCTGGGGCCCAACGGTTTCCACCGCAGCTTCCACGGCAACCTGCTGGAGCGTCAGCCCGAGGTGTCGATGTTCAGCCGCGGCAACAACCTGCAGCTGACCCTGAGCAACCCGGGCAAGGAGCCGGTGTCGATCACCATCGACCGTTGCCCCTACACCCATCAGGGGCCATGGCGCTTCGACGTGCCCGGGCGCAGCGAGATCCACCAGATGTTCGCCTGCCAGGCCAGCGGCGGCTGGTACGACCTGACCGTGCGTGCCGAGGGCGGCTGGCTGCGCCGCCTGGCCGGGCGCCTGGAAACCGGGGCCCACAGCATCAGCGACCCGTTGATGGGCGTGTAACCCGCGCACCCGTGCCCGGCCCGCAAGGGGCCGGGCGCTGTTCCAGCCCCCGACAAGGCCCTGCGCCTGGAACGCTGCATGCCCCTGGGACCATGGTCCCAGGGCGCCCGCCGATTTTCCCCGTCAGATGAAAACTAGACGCGTATCACACGAAAGGACTTGGTTTGCCTTATGAATATTAATTAGAATCAGTCTCATTTGAATAATCCTTCGCGCAGGGCTCTTGACATGATTGAAGCAGCGACGCCACCGGAGCAAAGCCTACATGCCCTGTACCGCGACCATCGAAGCTGGCTCGAGAGTTGGTTGCGCCAGCGCATGGGCAACGCCTGGGATGCGGCGGACCTGAGCCAGGACACCTTCCTGCGCGTGCTCACCAGCTCCCAGCAACTGGTCGACCTGCGCGAGCCGCGGGCCTACCTGGTGACCGTGGGCAAGCGCCTGCTGAGCAACTTCTATACCCGGCGCAAACTCGAACAGGCCTACCTGGACGCGCTGGCCAGCCTGCCCGAAGACAGCGTGCCGTCCCCGGAACAGCGCTGGGTGCTGCTGGAAACCCTGCAAGCCCTCGACGAACTGCTCGACGGCCTGCCGCCGCTGGTGCGCCGGGCATTTCTCTGGAGCCAGCTGGAAGGGCTGGGCTACCGCGAGATCGCCGAACGCCTCGACGTCTCGGAACGCACCGTCAAGCGCTACATGGCCCAGGCCTACGAACACTGCCTGCTGGTGGAGCTGTGATGCGCTCGGCGCCGTCCAGCGAAACCCGCGAAGTGGCCCGCGCCGCGGCCCAGTGGCTGGCGCTGCTGGAATCCGGCGCGGCCAACGCCGACGATCACGCCCGCTTGCAGCACTGGCGCAACAGCAACAGCCGTCACGAAAGCGCCTGGCAGAAGGCGCAGCAGCTGCGCCAGCGTTTCTCCGCGCTGCCGTCGGCCCTGGCGCTGGCCACCCTGGATCGTCCCGAGCCGTCGCGGCGCGCGGTACTCAAGCGCGCCCTCGGCGTCGCCGCACTGGTGCCGACCGCCTGGCTGCTGACCCGCCAGTTACCCCTGGACGTATGGCGCGCCGACCTGCAGACCGGCACCGGTGAACACCGCACAGTGCCCCTGGCCGATGGCAGCTCCTTGCAGTTGAACACCGCCAGCGCAGTCAACGTCGACCTGGGTGCGCGGCAAGTGACCCTGGTGCGCGGCGAGATGGCGCTCAAGGTGGCGGGCAGCGCGCCGCTGACCATCCAGGCGCGTTACGGGCGCATCATCGTCAGCCGCAGCGAAGTCTGCGTGCGCCTCAACGAGCACGATTGCCGGGTGTCGGTGGTCAGCGGCTCGGTGCAGCTGCAACCCTTGTTCGGGCCGCAACTGGTGTTGCGCGAAGGCCAGCGGGTCCGGCTGCGCGCGGAGGGCGTCGGGCAGATCGATGCCTTCGACGCGCAGTTGCCGGGCTGGCGCGACGGCGTGCTGATGGCGCAGAACCAGCCGCTGGGGGACTTCCTGCGCGAGCTGAGTCGCTATCGTCCGGGCCTGCTGCGCTGGGACCCGGAACTGGAAGCCTTGCGCGTCACCGGCAGCTTCCGTCTCGACAACACCGACCGCGTGCTGTCGCTGCTGGCCGCCAGCCTGCCGCTGCAAGTGCATTCGCGCACCCGCTACTGGGTGACGCTGATCCCGCAGAAAAGCCAGCCGAAAAACACCCCGCCAAAAAATATTGGCTGAAGCCTGTCCCTTTTTTTCGCCTCGCCGGTCATTCCAGGTAAGTGAACAAAAAACGAGAGCTTCCTCCCATGCCCGCAGTATTGCCTTACCGTTTGCGCCCGGTTGCCCCCGGCCTGCGCCCGTTGTTGCACTTGGGCCTCATGCTGTCCCTCAGTTCCAGTCCGTTCTTCATCCAGGCCAGCTGGGCCGACGATGCCGCGCGGCGCAGCTATCAGGTGCCGGCCGGCCCGCTGAGCGCCGCGCTGACCCGTTTCGCCGGCCTGGCGGGGGTCAACCTGTCGGTGGACCCGCAGCTGGTCAGCGGGCGCAACAGCAGCGGCCTGTCCGGCGAGTACGGGGTGGAAGAGGGCTTTGCCCGTTTGCTGCAAGGTTCCGGCCTGCAACTGCAACCGGTGGGCGAACAGGCTTATATCCTCACCCCGGCGCCGCAAGGCGGCAGCCTGCAACTGGCGCCGACCTCGATTCTCGGTGCCAGCGGCGCGACCGACAGCGACGTCTTCGCCGGCGGCCAGGTGGCGCGCCGGGGTTCCCAGGGCCTGCTGGGCTCGAAGGACTTCATGGAAACGCCGTTCAGCATGACCACCTACACCAGCGAGGTGGTGAAGAACCAGCAGGCGCGGACCCTCGGCGACCTGATCGCCAGCGACCCCTCGGTGCGCGCCACCAACCCGGCGGGCGGCCGCTACGAGCAGTTCACCATCCGCGGTTTCAGCCTGTTCAACAGTGATGTCGCCTACAACGGCCTGTACGGCGTGCTGCCGACCTACACCATCGACATGGAAATGGCCGACCGGGTGGACATCCTCAAGGGCCCGACCCAGCTGATCAACGGCATCTCGCCGCGGGGCAGCGTCGGCGGCGGGATCAACGTGGTGCCCAAGCGCGCCACCGACAAACCGATCACCGAACTCACCGGCAGCTACGCCTCCGACAGCCAGGTCGGCGGCGCGGTGGACATCGGCCGGCGCTTCGGCGAGGACAACAAGTTCGGCGTGCGCCTGAACGCGGTCAAGCAGTCCGGCGACACTAAGTGGGATCATCAGAGTGTCGACCGCGAGATGGCGGTGCTGGGCCTGGACTTCCGTGGCGAACGCCTGCGCCTGTCGACGGACATCGGCCACACCGAGCGCGATACCGACGCGCCCCAGGAGCGGGTGCAGATCGGCGCCAACGCCAAGGTGCCGGACGCCGACGATGTGCGACACAACTATGCGCAGTCCTGGAGCAAGGCGCGGACCAAGGACACCTTCGGCACGGTCAACGCCGAATACGACGTCAATGATTCGGTCATGCTGTACGGCGGCGTCGGCGCGCGCAAAAGTAACCACGACTTCCTCCGTCATGCCGTGTCGATCACCAACGACGCCGGCGACTTCAGCGTCCAGCCCCGCGACTTCACCCGCGACGAAAACGTGCGCACCACCACGGCGGGCGTGCGCAGCTGGTTCCATACCGGCCCGGTGAGCCATGAGGTCAACCTGGCGGCCAGCTACTTCTACATGGATTTCGAAAACGGCGGCGCGCGCTATGCCGCATCCCCCAGCAACCTCTACAACCCACGGCCGACGCCGACGCCGTCGCGGCCGACGCGTTTGGACCCCAAGGTCTACACCGAGAACCGCTTCAGCGGCGTGGCGCTGTCCGACACCCTGGGCTTCTTCGATGACCGCCTGCTGCTGACCCTCGGCGCGCGCTGGCAGCGGGTCAAGGTCGACGACTGGAGCGACGGCGTCAAAGGCGACACCGCCTACGACGAGGAAAAGGTCTCGCCTTCGGGTGGCCTGCTGTTCAAGGCCACCGATCAGTTGTCGCTGTACGTCAACTACATGGAAGGCCTGAGCCAGGGCAAGATCGCGCCGTCGACCTCGATCAACGAAGACGAAATCTTCCCGCCGTTCATCAGCCGCCAGGTCGAGGCCGGCGCCAAGTACGACGCCGGGGCGTTCGCCCTGACCGCCGCGGTGTTCCGCATCAAGCAGCCGGCCTACGAGACCAACGCCACTACCCGGGTCTTCGGCCCGAACGGCAAGCGCCAGAACGACGGCGTCGAGTTGAGCGTGTTCGGCGAGCCGCTCAAGGGCTTCCGCCTGCTGGGCGGGGTGATGTACATCGACAGCGAACTGAAGGACACCACCAACGGCACCTTCGACGGCAACCGGGCGCCGGCCACGCCGAAGTACAACGTCAACCTGGGTGCCGAATGGGATGTGCCGAAAGTCCAGGGCCTGACCCTGACCGCGCGCGGCATCTATTCCAGCTCGCAGTACCTGGACCAGGCCAACAGCAAGGAAATCGACTCCTGGGAGCGTTTCGACCTGGGTGCGCGCTACGCATTCAAGCTCGACGACAAGGACATCACCTTGCGCGCCAATGTCGAGAACGTGCTGGACAAGCGTTACTGGAGTTCGGCCGGGGCCTCGGACGACAGCGAGCCGGGCTTGACCCTGGCGACGCCACGGACCCTGTTGCTTTCGGCAACCGTAGGTTTCTGAGAAACGATGCGGACAAGCGCCACAGGGAAGGGCGCACCACCGTATCGATCGGCCATGACCGGTTCCCCGGTCGAGGAAGGATGTATGCCCGTTATTACATGATGAACTTGCCGGCCTCTTGAATGAGGTATTGGCCATTTAATGGCAACTAACGAAGTTGTCAGGAAGATGGCAATAACATGGCTAACTCATGGCATCGTTAATGACTTTTCCCAGGTTTATCAACTTGGTTTTTGGCGTGCGCGCGCTATTTAACTTATGCCTGGAAGTGCTATGTAAATTTCCAAATAAGTTCGAATAAGCAGTTGCACCTTTTTATTAATGATAATAATTTGCATGTCGAATTTAACGAGGGTGAACAGATGTTGAATGATGGCATATTGCGCACTAGTCCTCTGCAAAAAACCAATGCCGACTATCTGGCCCGGCAAGGCAAGTTCGAATCCAATGTGCGCAGTTATCCGCGCAAGTTGCCGCTGGCCATCGCCAAGGCACACGGGGTCTGGGTCACCGACGTCGAAGGCAAGACCTACCTGGATTGCCTGGCCGGCGCCGGCACCCTGGCCCTGGGGCACAACCACCCGGCGATCATGGCCAGCCTCGACAGCTTCCTGGCCTCGGGCCTGCCCATGCACACCCTGGACCTGACCACAGTGGTCAAGGACGCCTTCAGCGAAACCCTGCTCAGCCTGCTGCCGGGCCAGGGGCGCGACTACTGCCTGCAATTCTGCGGGCCGTCGGGGGCGGACGCGGTGGAAGCGGCGCTGAAACTGGCCAAGACCCACACCGGGCGGCACAACGTCATCAGTTTCTCCGGGGCCTACCACGGCATGACCCACGGCGCCCTGGCGCTGACCGGCAATACCGCGCCGAAGAACGCCATCGCCGGCCTGATGCCGGGGGTCCAGTTCATGCCGTACCCCCACGAATACCGTTGCCCGCTGGGCATCGGCGGCGAGGCCGGGGTCGAGGCGCTGACCCATTACTTCACTCAGTTCATCGAGGACGTGGAAAGCGGCGTGTCCTTGCCGGCGGCGGTGATTCTCGAGGCCGTGCAGGGCGAGGGCGGGGTCAACTGCGCGCCGGCCAGCTGGCTGCGGGCGATCCGCGAGGTGACCCGCAAGCACGGCATCGTGCTGATCCTCGACGAAGTGCAGGCCGGTTTTGCCCGCACCGGCAAGATGTTCGCCTTCGAGCACGCCGGCATCGAGCCGGACATGATCGTCATGTCCAAGGCGGTGGGCGGCGGCCTGCCGATGGCGGTGCTGGGCATCAAGCGCGAGTTCGATGCCTGGGAGCCGGGCAACCACGCCGGCACCTTCCGCGGCAACCAGATGGCCATGGCCGCGGGCCTGGCGACCCTGCAGGTGCTGCGCGAGCAGAACATCGCGGCCCTGGCCGAGCGCCGCGGGCAGTGGCTCAAGGAGCAATTGATGGCCTTGCAACAGAACTATCCGGCCCTGGGCCAGGTGCGCGGGCGCGGCCTGATGCTGGGCATCGAGATCGTCGACGAGCGCCAGCCGGCCGACCGCCATGGGCATTTCCCGTCGGACCCGAGCCTGGCCGTGGCCATCCAGCAGCACTGCTTCAAACAGGGCCTGCTGCTGGAGCGCGGCGGACGCCGGGGCAACGTGATTCGCCTGTTGCCGCCGCTGGTCATCGACGACGAACAGTGCCAGCAGGTTATCCAGCGGTTTACCCGCGCAGTGGCGGACGCTTTATTGCAGAGCCGTTCTTGAAGGGCTGTTTCGGGGATTAACCGAAGTCGATAAAAGTGTGTCGTTTTTCACACTTTAAGTTCCTGATAGAAAAAACTGTCAGATGAAAATTTTTATTTGAAAGTGTAAGCGGACGATTTCGTCCGACGGGTATCTGTCGGCTTTTCAGTGTGGCCGAAGAGCAACTAACCATTTGCCGCGACATTACGCAGCCAGTGACCGCACGGGCTACTGTGGAGCACCTATGAATTATTCAGATCGCGATGTTTTATCAAAGCATGTTTTATCGAAGATGGTCAGTGAACTGGCGACCACACGCGCCTTGCTCAATTGCCTGATCAAAGAGTTCGCCTTGCCGGAAAACTGCCTCAGTTACAGCTGGCCGACACAGATGCAGGGCATTGCCCCCGGCAGTTATCTGGACGGCCTGGAATGGAAGGGCATCCCGCTGACCATCGACCTGCCCAACCAGCAGCAGTTCTTCGTCATGGTCGATCGCCGCGATCACCTGGGCAGCCATCGTTACCTGTCGGACGTGTATGCCCGGCGCGAGGGCGAGACCTGGCGCTGCCTGGCCTTTGCCGAGTTCGTCGAGCAACTGCTCGGCGCCTGCGAGCACATGACCCGGGCCAGCAACGACGAGCTGCTGGACCAGGTGCTGCAAAGCCAGCTGCTGACCGCCGCCATCGTCGCCCACAACATGGACGGCCAGGGCCCGGCGCCGCTCAGTGGCTACCTGGCCAGCGAGCAGGGCCTGTGGTTCGGCCACCCCAACCACCCGGCGCCCAAGGCGCGGCTGTGGCCGGCGCACCTGGCCCAGGAAACCTACGCCCCGGAGTTCCAGGCCGAGACCGCGCTGCACCTGTTCGAAGTGCCGCGCCAGGGTTTGCGGGTGACCGCCAGCGGCCTCAGCGAGGAGCAGGTGATGGCCGGTTTCGCCGACCAGGGCCGGGCGCGTCCGGGGCACGCGATGATCTGCATGCACCCGGTGCAGGCCGAGCTGTTTATGCAGGACCGCCGCGTGCAGCGCCTGCTGGAGCTGGGCGAGGTGGTCGACCACGGGCCGACTGGGCCGCTCGCCAGCCCGACGGCGTCGATGCGCACCTGGTACATCGAGGACCACGACTTTTTCATCAAGGGCTCGCTGAACGTGCGCATCACCAATTGCGTGCGCAAGAACGCCTGGTACGAGCTGGAAAGCACGCTGATCATCGACCAGTTGTTCCAGCGCCTGCAGCGGACCCAGGCCGAGACCCTCGGCGGGCTGTCAGCGGTGGCCGAGCCGGGCTCCATGAGCTGGGCCCCGCTGCACGCCAGCGAAGCCGATGCCCATTGGTTCCGCGAACAGACCGGGGCGATCCTGCGGGAGAACTTCTGCCGCCGCGCCGGCGCCGAGCGCAGCGTGATGGCCGGCACCCTGTTTGCCCGCGACATCCATTCGCGGCCGCTGGTGCATGACTTCCTGCAAGGCTTCAACGCCCAGCCACTGGCGGACGAACAACTGGTGGACTGGTTCGACCAGTACCAGGCGCTGCTGCTGCGGCCGGTGCTGGCGCTGTTCTTCAACCACGGCGTGGTGATGGAGCCGCACCTGCAGAACAGCGTGCTGATCCACGACCAGGGCCAGCCGCAACAGCTGCTGTTGCGGGACTTCGAGGGGGTCAAGCTCACCGATGAGCTGGGCATGGCGCAGATCGAGGTTGGCCTGCACCCGCGGGTGCGTCAGTCGCTGCTGTATTCCCGCGAGCAGGGCTGGAGCCGCATTACCTACTGCCTGCTGATCAACAACCTGTCGGAAGCGGTGCTGGCCCTGAGCTGGGAACGCCCGCACCTGGCGCCGCTGATGTGGCAACGGGTCGAGCAGCAGTTGCGGCGCATCCGCGACGAGCTGGTGCGCCCGGCGCCGGAGCTGGACGCGCTGATCGCCGGCCAGCCGATCGCCTGCAAGACCAACCTCAAGGTGCGCCTGGCCGCCAAGGCCGATCGCCAGGCCGGCTACGTCAACCTGAGTTCGCCGTGGAGCGAGGAGGCCCGTTATGGCTGAGTTGTCCCAGGCAGTCCTGAACGCCATCGACCAGGCCCGGGCCGGCAGTGCCGATCCGCTGGCGGCCTTTATCTACGATCTGGATGCCTTGCAGGCCCATGTGCGCCGGGTGATGGCGGCGTTGCCGGCCGGGGTCGAGCTGTATTACGCAATCAAGGCCAACAGCGAGGCGCCGGTGCTGGCGGCGCTGGCCCCGCTGGTCGGCGGTTTCGAGATTTCCTCGGGCGGCGAGATCGAGCGGGTGGTGGCCTGTCCGACCCGCAAGCCCTATGTGTTTTCCGGCCCCGGCAAGCTCGACTCCGACCTGCGCGCGGCCCTGGCCCAGCAGGTGGAAGCGGTGCACCTGGAAAGCCTCAACGAGATCGAGCGCTTGCAACGCCTGGCGGTGGAAGCCGGGCGGGTGCAGCCGGTATTCATCCGCATCAACCCGCAGTTGCCGCAGAACCAGTCGAGCCGGCTGGCCATGGCCGGCACCGCCACGCCGTTCGGCATCGACGAGGCGGAACTGGCCGAGGCCGTGCAAAGGGTCGACCGGGCCAGCCATCTGCGCCTCAAGGGGTTCCATGTGCACGCCATGTCCCACCAGCAGTCGGTGGAGCGCCATGAGCAGTTGCTGGACTTCTATCTGCAACGCTGGCCGCTGTGGAAGGCCCTGGCGGCGCACCCCGAGCAACTGACCCACCTGAATGTCGGCGGCGGCATCGGCGTCGATTACCTCAGCGGCCAGCAGTTCGACTGGCAGCGCCTGTGCCGCTACCTGGAACGCCGGCTGGCGGAGCAGGGCAGCGAGGCGCCGATCCTGCGCTTCGAGCCGGGGCGCTTTATCAGCGCCTTCTGCGGTTACTACGTGATCGAGGTGCTGGACACCAAGACCAGCCATGGCGAGCACTTCCTGGTGTGCCGCGGCGGCACCCACCAGTTCCGCCTGCCCGCGGCGCAGAGCCACAACCACCCGTTGATTCACCTGCCGCGCACGCCGCAGCCGGCGCACACCGCGGAGCAGGCCTGGACCGTGGTCGGCCAGCTGTGCACGCCCAAGGATGTGCTGAGCCGGGCCCAGCCGCTCAGGGGCGTCAGCGTCGGCGACCTGCTGGTGCTGCCGATGGCCGGGGCCTATGGCTACAACATTTCCCACGCCGATTTCCTCTGCCATCCACGGCCGGCGCAGCACTTCCTGCGCCAGGGTGAATTGCTCGAAGGAGCCGCGCTGTGAGCTTCAACGCACCGCGTAGCTGGGTGGTGGTCAACGTGCTGCTCGGCACCCTGACCGTCAGCCTCAACAACAGCTCGCTGAACCCGGCGCTGCCGGCGTTCATGGAAGCCTTCGCCATCGGCCCGCTGATGGCCACCTGGATAGTCGCGGCCTTCATGACCAGCATGGGCATGACCATGCCGCTCACCAGTTTCCTCAGCCAGCGCCTGGGCCGCCGGCGCCTGTACCTGTGGGGCGTGGCGCTGTTTATCGGTGGTTCGCTGCTCGGTGCATTGGCTGATTCGATTGCCCTGGTGATCGCCGCGCGGGTGGTGCAGGGGATCGCCAGCGGGCTGATGATCCCGCTGTCCCTGGCGATCATCTTCTCGGTGTACGCCAAGGACGAGCGCGGCCGGGTCACCGGCCTGTGGGGCGCGGCGGTGATGCTCGCGCCGGCGGTGGGCCCGCTGTGCGGCAGCCTGCTGCTGGAGTGGTTCAGCTGGCGCTCGCTGTTCTTGATGAACGTGCCGATTGGTGTCGTCGCGCTGCTGATGGGCCTTGCGGTCCTGCCGGCTGCCGAGCCGGCCGAGCGCAAGCCGTTCGACCTGGCCGGCTACCTGCTGATCGCCTCGGGCATCGGCCTGCTGATGATCGCCATCAGCCGCCTGCACCACGCCGCCGGGCTGGTTGACCCGATGAACCTGGGCATGCTGCTGGTGGCGCTGCTGTGCCTGGTGGCCTTTGTCCGCCTGGAGCTGCGCCGCGAGGCGCCGTTGCTCAACCTGCGGATCTTCGCCCTGCGCGGTTATCGCCTGAGCGTGATCATCGCCGTGGTGCAGTCGGTGGGCATGTTCGAGTGCCTGGTGCTGCTGCCGTTGCTGGTGCAGACGGTGCTCGGCTACAGCGCCATCTGGACCGGCCTGGCGCTGCTCTGTACCGCGGTGTTCGCCAGCCTGTTCGGGCGCATGGGCGGCAGCGCCCTGGATCGCCACGGGCCGCGGCTGGTGGTATCCGTTGGCTTGCTGCTGACCGGCCTGTCGACCCTGGCCCTGGGCCTGCTCCGGGCCGATGCGGCGATCGGCCTGGTGTTCGTGCTGATGATGCTGCGCGGCGCCGGCCTGGGCCTGTCCTACATGCCGGTGACCACCGCCGGGCTGAATGCCTTGCCCGAGCCGATGGTCACCCAGGGCGCGGCGATGAACAACATCTCGCGGCGCCTGGTGTCGTCCCTGGCCATCGTCATCGCCTCGCTGTGGCTGGAGTTCCGCCTCGTCGACGGCGGCGCGCAGGCCCAGCAGGCGGGCATGTCGGGCGCCATCAGCGAGGTGTTCGTGGTCACCGGCCTGCTGATCCTGCTGGCACTGCCCTGTGCCTGGCGTTTCCCCCTTTCCGACGAGACCGCCGAGGCAGTGCCCGGCGCGCTCGAACACCGTTAACCCCTCTTTGCACAAGGTATGAACATGGCGACTGCAATCTCGACAACCTCAAGCCAGCACTCCGGCCCCGGCGCCTGGCTGGCCAGGGTGGATGGGCGTATCGACGAAAAAGTGCAGCAGCGGGTGGTCGGCCAGCTGTTGCAGACCCTGCTGTATGAAGGCGTGCTGGCGTTCGACAGCCAGCCGCTGGACGGCGGCCAGCGGCGTTTCGTGGTGCTCGGCGTCGATGGCCGCCAGGAGCGGGTGGAGTACCACTGCAACGGCCTGCTCAGCGCCAGCTTCGATTTGATCCGCCTCGATTCCGCCAGCCTGGAACGCCTCGACAGCCGCGGCCAGCGCAGCGTGCCGGACCTGCACCAGGCCCTGGCCGAGCTGCTCGGCGACTACCAGGACAGCCCGCACCTGGGGCGCTTCATCCAGGAACTGGAGCAGACCCAGCTCAAGGACCTGCAAGCCCGCAGCCAGGGTTACCAGGCCGAAAAGCCGGCCCACCAGCTGGACGTGGACGCCCTGGAGCAGCACTTCATGGACGCCCACAGCTATCACCCGTGCTACAAGTCGCGCATCGGTTTTTCCCTGGCCGACAACCAGGCCTACGGCCCGGAGTTCGCCACGCCGATCGCCGTGGTGTGGCTGGCGGTGGCGCGCAACCGGGCCTCGCTCAACCATTCGCAAAAACTCGATTTCCCGGCCTTTATCCGCCAGGAGCTGGGTGCCGAACGCTGGCAGCAGGTCGAGCGACAACTGGCCAGCCAGGGCCGGGCGCTGGACGACTACCAACTGCTGCCGGTGCACCCGTGGCAGTGGGAAAACCTGATTGTCTCGACCTTCTACCCGGAGCTGCTCAACGGCGAGCTGATCTACCTCGGCACCTCGGATGACCAGTACAAGGCCCAGCAGTCGATCCGCACCCTGGCCAACGCCACGGCCAAGCAGCGGCCCTACGTCAAGCTGGCCATGAGCATGACCAACACCTCCAGCACACGCATCCTGGCCCGGCACACAGTGATGAACGGGCCGATCATCACCGACTGGCTGCAACAGCTGATCGCCAGCGACAGCACCGCGCGCCAGCTGGATTTCGTGATCCTCGGCGAAGTGGCCGGGGTCAGCTTCGACTACCAGCACCTCCCTGAGTCCCGCGGGCCCCAGGCCTACGGCACCCTGGGGGCGATCTGGCGCGAAAGCATCCATCAGTACCTGAAGGCCGACGAGCAGGCCGTGCCGTTCAACGGCCTGAGCCATGTGGAGAACCGCTACGGCACGGGGCCGCAGCAGCCGTTCATCGATGCCTGGATCCGCCAGTACGGCTTGCAGGCCTGGACCCGCCAGCTGTTGCAGGTGACGGTGCCGCCGATCATCCACATGCTCTACGCCGAAGGCATCGGCATGGAATCCCACGGCCAGAACATCGTGCTGATCGTCAAGCAGGGCTGGCCGCAGCGCATCGCCCTCAAGGACTTCCACGACGGCGTGCGTTACTCGCCGGCGCACCTGGCGCGTCCCGAGCTGTGCCCGGAGCTGGTGCCGCTGCCGGCCAGCCACGCCAAGCTCAACCGCAACTCCTTCATCCTCACCGACGACGTCAACGCGGTGCGCGATTTCTCCTGCGACTGCTTCTTCTTCATCTGCCTGGCGGAGATGGCGATCTTCCTGCGCCAGCACTACCAGCTGGACGAAGGCCAGTTCTGGCAGATGACCGCCGAGGTGATTCTCGACTACCAGAACGCCCATCCGCAGCACCGCGACCGTTTCGGCCTGTTCGACGTGTTCGCGCCGAGCTACGAGGTGGAAGAGCTGACCAAGCGCCGCCTGCTGGGCGACGCTGAACGGCGCTTCAAGTCGGTGCCCAATCCACTCCACGCCTACAGGCCGCAAGCATGCTGAGAAGCAACCAGCTGAAACGCAAACTGACGGCCGGGCAGGCGGTGTACGGGCTGATCAGCTCGATCCCGGCGCCGGCGGCCATCGAACTGATCGCCGAGGCCGGGTTCGACTTCGTGATCATCGACATGGAGCACGTGCTGATCAATCCGGAAACCGTCGAGCACATGATTCGCACCGCCGAAGCCTACGAGCTGACACCGCTGGTGCGGGTCGCCGACCTCAACCCCAAAACCCTGCTGCGCCTGCTCGACGGCGGCGCCCAGGGCATCGTGCTGCCGATGATCGAATCCGCCGAGCAGTTGCAGGCGGCGATTGCCGCCTGCAAATACCACCCGCTGGGCCAGCGCAGCCTCAACGCCGGGCGCCCTGGCAGTTTCGGCAAGCACAGCCTGGCGCAGTACGTGGCCGAGGCTAACGAACAGATCATGCTGGTGGCGATGATCGAAAGCGCCGCCGGCGTGCGCAACGCCGCGCAGATCGCCGCGGTGCCGGGCCTGGACATGATCCTCGAAGGCGCGGCCGACCTGTCGCAATCCCTGGGCATGCCCTGGCAGATCGACCAGCCGGCGGTCCAGCAGGCCCTGCTCGATGCCTGGCAGGCGGCGGACCATGCCGGCGTGCCGTACTGCGCGATCCCCCGGCAGGCCGGTGACCTGGGCCGCTGGCGCGAGCGCGGGGTCCGCGCCTTTGTCCTCGGCGACGAACGCGGCATTGCCTTTCGTGCTCTCCAGGCCAGGTTGGCCACCCTTTCTCTAGAAGGAAACTGATCCGATGAACTTCACAACCATGGCCGCCGAACTGGTGATGCAGGACCTGATCGATTGCCTGCTGGCCGAAGACTTCTTTGGCCGCGAACCCTTGCCGCTGCTGACAGCCAGCCAATGGCGCCAGGCCCATCCTGAAGCGCCAGCCCTTGAAGCCTCAACCCTTGAAGCGCCAGCCCTTGAAGGCGCGGATGCCCGGCAGCGGATCTGGGAATGGTGCTGCGACGCCCAGGAGCAGCGCTTTATCAGCATCGCCCTGCGCCCGGGCATCACCCAGCAATGGGAGAAGGTCCCGGGCACGCAGGTTTTGGCCCGCCAGGAGCAGCGTTGGACCGCGCTGACTCCGGTGGACTTTATGCGCCGGGTGTTCACCGGCATGGGCCCGCGTTTCCAGGACAATGAAAAGGGCCTGACGCTGTTCCTCGAAGTGCTGCATATCAGTGTCTGGCAGACCGCCCTGTCCCTGGAGCACCGGGTCGACCACCAGGGCCTGATGGCCCAGAACGGCGCTACCTTTTTCCGCACCATGGAGCAGTGGGCTTCGCTGCGCGATCGTCCGTACCACCCGCTGGCCAAGGCCAAGCAGGGTTTGCTGCAGGCCGAATACCAGCAGTACCAGGCCGAGTTCGCCCAGCCGGTGGCGCTGAACTGGGTGGCGGTGCGCAAGGACCTGCTGCAAGGCGGCGAGGGCGTGACGGACCTGGAGCAGGTCTACCCGGCGCGCTACCTGTTGCCCGAAGCCTTGCAGGCACGCCTGGCCGGTGAACTGCGCGAGCGCGGTATCGGTGACAGCCACGTAGCCTTGCCGGTGCACCCGTGGCAGTTCGAGCATGTGTTGCAGGCGCAACTGGGCGATGCCTTCGCCCGTGGCGACTGCCAGCGCCTGGACTTCAGCGAAGCCACGGTGTTCGCTACTTCGTCGCTGCGCTCGATGACCCCTTGTTTCGCCAGCGCCGACTACCTGAAGCTGCCCATGGCCATCTACTCCCTGGGCGCCTCGCGTTACCTGCCGGCGGTGAAAATGATCAACGGCGGCCTCAGCGAGGCCTTGCTGCATCAGGTACGGCGCCTCGACCCGGTGCTGGAACAGAGCCTGCACCTGTGCGACGAGAGCAAGTGGTGGGCCTTTATGCCGCCGCAGGCGACCCTGTTCGACGAGGCGCCGCGGCACCTGTCGGCGATGGTCCGCGGTTACCCGCAAGCCTTGCTCGACGACCCGGACTGCCGCCTGCTGCCGATGGCCGCCCTGGGCACGCCATTGCCCGGCAGCAACCGGCACTTCTTCGATGAATGGATGCAGTACCGCCAACTGCCAGTGACCCAGGCTTCGGTGCTGACCCTGTTCAGCGAGCTGTGCCAGCGCTTCTTCGACGTCAACCTGCGGATGTTCCGCCTCGGCATGCTCGGCGAGGTGCACGGGCAGAACGCGGTGCTGGTGTGGAAGGCCGGCCAGGCCCAGGGCCTGCTGCTGCGCGACCACGATTCGCTGCGCATCTTCGTGCCGTGGCTGGAGCGCAACGGCATGGCCGACCCGGAGTACCGGATCAAGAAAGGCCACGCCAACACCCTGTACCACCAGCGTCCCGAGGACCTGCTGTTCTGGCTGCAGACCCTGGCGATCCAGGTCAACGTGCGGGCGATCATCGACACCCTGGCCCAGGTCTACACCTTGCCGGCGACTGCACTGTGGAGCACCTTGCGCCAGGTACTGGACGGGCTGCTGCAGAGCATCGACTTCGACGACGAGGCGCGGGCGATGATCAGGCACCAGCTGTTCGAAGCGCCGCGCTGGCCGCAGAAGCTGCTGCTGACGCCGATGATCGAACGCGCCGGCGGCCCGGGCAGCATGCCGTTCGGCAAGGGCGAAGTGGTCAACCCGTTCCAGCGGCTGGCCGCCGATGCCTGATCCGCTGCTCCATCCTTGCAGGCGCACGCTGTTGCGCCTGTCCCTGGGGCTGCTGGCATTGCCCCGGATCGCCCGCGCCGAGCCGTTGCGCCTGGTCACCCTGTTCCAGGGCGCCACCGACAGCGCCGTGGCGTTGGGCGTGACGCCTTGCGGCGTGGTGGAGTCGTCGAGCGAGAAACCGACCTTCCGCTACCTGCGCCCGGCGCTGGCGAATGTTCCTCATGTCGGCCTGGAAACCCAGCCCAGCCTGGAGGACATCGTGCTGCTGGAGCCGGACGTGATCGTCGCCTCGCGCTTTCGCCACCAGCGCATCGCGCCGCTGCTGGAACGCATGGGCACGGTGCTGATGCTCGAGGAAGTCTTCGAGTTCAAGCGCACCCTGGCGCTGATGGGCGCGGCCCTGAACCGCCAGCAACAGGCCAGCAGCCTGCTGGGGCAATGGCAGCAGCGGGTGGCGCGCTTGCGCGAGCAGTTGCAGGCAAATTTCGCCGGGCGCTGGCCGCCCACGGTGTCGGTGCTGGATGTGCGCGAAGACCATATCCGCAGCTACCTGCCGAGCAGTTTCGCCGGCTCGGTGCTCACTGAGCTGGGCTTCGCCTGGAACCCGGTCGCCCGCGAGTCCCGCGGCACCTATATCAAACTCACCAGCAAAGAGAACTTGCCCGTGGTCGATGCCGACCTGTTTTTTGTATTCCAGCGAGACAGCCAGGCGGTGCAACACAACTATGAACGGCTGGTGCATTACCCGTTCTGGCAACAGCTGCGCGCCGTGCAACAGCAGCAGGTGTGGCGGGTGGATGGTATCGCCTGGAGTTTCTCCGGGGGGATCCTCGGCGCCAACCTGATGCTCGACGACATTGCCCGCCTGGTGGCGTCTTCATGAGCCGTGGCCTGAAACTCGGCCTGGCGTGTGCCGTCCTGCTGCTGTGCGCAGGCCTGAGCCTGGCGGCCGGGGCGACCTGGATCGAGCCGTCGCAACTGCTCAAGGGCCTGCTGCAACCGGACAGCCTGAGCGCCGGCCAGCAGTTGATCTTCAGCAGTCGCTTGGCGCGCACCCTGATGGCCGTCGCCGTGGGCGCGAGCCTGGCGGTGGCGGGGGCGCTGATGCAGGCGCTGACCCGCAACCCGCTGGCATCGCCGGGGCTGTTCGGGGTGAACGCCGGGGCGACCTTTGCGATCATCCTCTGCTCGTCGCTGTTTGCCTTGTCGTCCATGAGCCAGTGGTTGTGGTGCGCCTTTATCGGCGCCGCGCTGGCCGGCAGCCTGGTGTGGCTGATCGGCAATCGCGGGCAGGGCAGCCTCAATCCGCTGCGCATTGTCCTGGCCGGGGCAGCGATCACCGCGTTGTTTTCCGCCTTCAGCCAGGCGTTGCTGGTGGTCAACGAGGAGGGGCTGGACACCGTGCTGTTCTGGCTCGCCGGGTCGTTGTCCGAGCGCGACCTGGCGCTGGCCGCGCCGCTGCTGCTGGGCGTGTTGCTGGCCTTGTTGGGGGCGTTGCTGCTGGCCGGGCAGGTCAATGTGCTCAACGCCGGCGAAGCCATCGCCATCGGCCTCGGGCAGCGCACCGGGTTGATCCGCTGGCTGATGAGCGTGCTGATCATCGGCCTGGCGGGCAGTGCGGTGGCGCTGGCGGGCAGCATCGGTTTCATCGGCCTGCTGGTGCCGCACATGGTGCGCAAGGGCCTGTCCATCGACCACCGCTGGTTGCTGCCGGGGTGCGCGGTGCTGGGAGCGATCCTCCTGCTGCTGGCCGACACCCTGGGGCGCCTGGTGATCCTGCCGCAGGAGGTGCCGGTGGGGGTGATGACCGCGTTGTTCGGCGCACCGTTCTTTATTTTCCTGGCGCGCCGTGGAGGTCGTTATGAGTAAGACCCTGACCCTGCGCACCGCCGGTTTCTCGCGGCGCATCGACCTGGCGACCCTGTGGCGGCTGTCGCTGGCGCTGCTGGCGACGGCGCTGGTGATGCTCGGCGCCTTGTCCCTGGGCAAACTCAAGCTGTCGCCGCTGACCGTGCTGGAGCTGCTGTGGCACGGCGGCGATGAGCGCCTGCTGTTTATCGTCGAGCAACTGCGCCTGCCGCGCCTGCTGCTGGCGGCCCTGGTCGGCGCGGCGCTGGCGGTGTCCGGCCTGATTTTGCAGAGCATCATCCGCAACCCGCTGGCGTCCCCCGATCTGTTGGGCATCACCAGCGGCGCCAGTGCCGCGGCGGTGCTGTACCTGTCGTTCTTTTCCCTGCTGCTGGGCCCGCAGTTCTTGCCATTGGCGGCGATGCTCGGCGCCGGGCTGGCGGCCCTGGCCATTTACCTGCTGGCCTGGAAGCAGGGCACCTCGCCGCTGCGCCTGGTGCTGATCGGCGTCGGCGTGTCGGCGCTGCTGGCGGCGGTGACCACCTTTGTCCTGGTGTTCAGCCCGCTGACCACCACCTTGTCGGCCTATGTCTGGCTGACCGGCAGCGTCTACGGCGCCAGCTGGCCGGAGCCGCGGGCCCTGGGCGGCTGGCTGCTGGCGATCCTGCCGTTGCTGGTGTGGCTGGCGCGCCAGGTGCGGGTGCAACAACTGGACGACGCCTTGGCCCAGGGCATCGGCGTGCGGGTACAGTGGCTGCGCGCCGGCCTGCTGCTGGTGAGCGTGGCCCTGGCCGGGGCGGCGGTGGCCTGGGGCGGGGCGATTGCCTTTGTCGGGCTGATTGCGCCGCATATCGCCAAGCGCCTGGTGGCCCCGGGTTTCGCCGGGCAAGCGGTGATGGCGGCGCTGGTCGGCGCCAACCTGGTGATGCTCGCCGACCTGATCGGGCGCACCCTGTTCCTGCCCCTGGACCTGCCGGCGGGGATCTTCGTCGCGGTGCTGGGCACGCCGTTCTTTCTTTATCTTTTGATCAACCAGCGGCACTAAGGAATTCCCGATGTCCTCGATGGCAACCCAGCAACTGACCCTGGGCTATCAGCGCCAGGTGATTATCGACGGGCTGGACCTGCAACTGCCGGCGGGCCAGGTGTCGGTGCTGATCGGCAGCAACGGCTGCGGCAAGAGCACCCTGCTCAAATCCCTGGCGCGGCTGCTCAAGCCGCAGCAGGGCTCGGTGATCCTCAATGGCGAGGATATCCAGCGCAAATCCACCGCGGCGGTGGCGCGGGAGCTGGCGATCCTGCCGCAGATGCCCAGCGCCCCCGAAGGCATCACCGTGCGCCAGCTGGTGGCCCTGGGGCGTTATCCCTACCAGAACTGGATGCAGCAATGGTCGGCCCAGGATGAAGCCATGGTCGAGCGCGCCCTGTTGCAGACCGGCGTGCAGGCCCTGGCGGAGCGGCCGGTGGACGCCTTGTCCGGCGGCCAGCGCCAGCGGGTGTGGATCGCCATGACCCTGGCCCAGGACACCGAGATCGTGCTGCTCGACGAGCCCACCACCTTTCTCGACCTGGCGCACCAGATCGAGGTGCTGGACCTGCTGCGCGAGCTCAATCGCCAGGAGAACAAGACCATCGTCATGGTCCTGCATGACCTCAACCTGGCCTGCCGCTACGCCGACCATATGGTGGCGGTGCACCAGCGCACCGCGTTCGCCCAGGGCCGGCCGGCAGAGATCCTGACCGAGGAACTGGTCAAGCAGGTGTTCGACCTCAATTGCCGGATCATCCCCGATCCGTTTTTCGGCACGCCGCTGTGCATTCCCTTTGGCCGGGAACTGCCGCAATGAGCCTGCAAGCCGCCTTCAACGCGCAAGACTGGAGCGTGCTATCCGGGCCGCTGCGCCTGAAACCCATGGCGCAATGTGACCGGCAGCGCTCCCTGAGCGCCCGGGCCTTGCTTGACGATGAAACCTGTATCGCGCTGTTCGACCAGCTGGGGCCGGTGATCGGTTCGCCGACCCGGGCGATCACCGCTTCGTTGCTGGCCAAGCGTTTTTCCTTCCTCGCCACCGGCGCCTGCCTGTACGCCATGTCGGTGTGCGACCAGGGCCTGCTGCTGTCCCTGGACGATTGCGTGATCGAGTACGGCCACGACGACGGGCTCTGGACTTCGTCGATGCCGCTGCCGGACCGGGCTCCCCAGGTTTATGCCGCGGGCGAACGCGAAGCCTGGCGCGCGTCCATTGTCGAGTCGTTGTTCGCCGGAGTGCTGGCGCCGCTGTGGCAGACCTTCAACCGGGTCAGCGGCATTTCCCGGCGCATCCTCTGGGAAAACACCGCGGTGCGGGTCTATTCGCTGTACGAAAAACGCATGAGCAAGGTCGAGGACCCGCTGATCCGCCTGCGTCATGAGGCGGACTTCGACTGGCTGCTGCACGAGGCCGCACCGCCGCTGTTCGGCCTGGACTACAACCCACTGCGGCACTTCCGCCGCCCGCCGACGCAGTTGGAGGAGGGCAAGAGCATCCGCTTTCGCCGCACCTGCTGCTTCTATTACGAGGCCACTGAGCCCGCCGAATACTGCTCCACCTGCCCGCTGCTGCGCCCGAGGAAATGCCGATGATCGCTCCGCGCCAACCACCCGCCAGCGCTGCCTTGCTCGAGCATTACCGCGGCATCGCGCCTTCGACCCTTGGCCACTTTGGCGACGAGGGTTACCTGCGCGGTATCCGCCCGCTGTTCGACGGCCTGCGCATGCTCGGCAATGTGGTCACGGTCAAGGTCTTCGCCCCGGATGGCGCCATCCTGCGCGACGCGCTGCTGCTCAGCGAGCCGGGGGATGTGCTGGTGATCCAGTGCGTGGGCGACCAGGAGTGCGCCTGCTGGGGCGAACTGCGGACCCTGGCTGGATTGATCAAGGGCCTTTCCGGGGTGGTAGTGGAGGGCGCGGTCACCGATGTTGCCGCCTTGCGCGAGCATCGCCTGCCGGTGTTCAGCCGTGGCGTCAGCGCCTACACCACCCGGGGGATCGGCCAGCAAGGGGAGGTCAACCTGCCCATCGAGGTGGCCGGGGTGCGGGTCAACCCGGGGGATATCGCCATCGGCGACGACGACGGGGTGTTTATCCTCGACGGGCAACGGGCCGAGGCGCTGTTGCCGCAGTTGTTGGCCAAGGAGGCGCTGGACCGCGAGCGGCGCGCGGCGTTCTTGCAGCGTCTGGCTTCTATTGGCTGAGTTGGGGCGCGGCGGTGGATTTGCACTTTTATAAGGCGTCGCCGACCCGACCTTGCACCAGGCTAAGGCGATTCCTGGCCCAGGGCAGGCTATCCGGGAGCCTTGCAGAATGGCCGCGCAAGCCCGCCAGCATGGCGTTTCAAGGCGTGCGGCGCAGCCTGGCACAAAGGCTGCAAGACAGCCGATAACGCCCCACCGCGCATGTCGCGGGCGGGCCGCCCCATCGGTCAACGCGGATCGATCGGCCAACAGGCCATGGGCACTCGGTGAATCAGGCACAGCAGCCCGATCGCACACCGCAAATAACAGGCAAAGGCGCCTGAAACCGTGAGGTTTCAGGCGCTTTTTTTTGCTTTAAAAAACCGTGATTGGCTTGGGTCGGGTGCTATTTATGAATGCCATTGTTGCCCCTTTGAACACACACAAAACCCTGATCGTGATCGGCAACGGCATGGTCGGGCATCATTGCGTCGAACAGCTGGTGGCGCGCGGCGCCCTCGAGCAGTACCGCCTGCATGTCTTCAGCGAAGAGCCGATGCGCGCCTACGACCGGGTGCACCTGTCCGAGTATTTCACCGGTCGCGACGCCGAATCCCTGGCCCTGGGCGACGCTGCGCTGTACCAGACCCCGGGCCTGACCCTGCACCTGGGGGTGGCGGTGCTGCGCATCGACCGCGCCAATCGCCAGGTACTCACCGCCGCCGGCCCGGTGCACTACGACAAGCTGGTGCTGGCTACCGGTTCCTATCCTTTCGTGCCGCCGATCGAGGGCGCCGAGGGCGACTCGCGCCTGGTCTATCGCACTCTGGAAGACCTCGACGGCATCCGCGCCGCGGCTGCCAATGCCCGGCGCGGCGTGGTGGTGGGCGGCGGGCTGCTCGGCCTGGAGGCGGCCAACGCCTTGAAGAGCCTGGGCCTGGAAGCCCATGTGGTGGAGTTCGCGCCGCGGCTGATGCCGGTGCAGCTGGACGAGCAGGGCGGCCGTGCGTTGAAGGCGCGGATCGAAGCCCTGGGCGTCGGCGTGCATCTGGGCAAGGGCACCCAGTCGATCAGCGCCGGCGAGCAGTACCGCTACCGGATGAACTTCGCTGGCGACGACTTCCTCGAAACCGACCTGATCGTGTTCTCCGCGGGCATTCGCGCCCAGGACGCCCTGGCCCGCGATTGCGCCCTGGAGATCGGCCCGCGCGGCGGCGTGGTGGTGGATAACCAGTGCCTGAGCGGCGACCCGCATATCTACGCGATCGGCGAGTGCGCCAGCTGGAACGGCAGCATCTTCGGCCTGGTGGCCCCGGGTTACCAGATGGCCCGCAGCGTCGCCGCCCAACTGTGCGGCGAGCCTGGCGAGCCTTTCATGGGCGCGGACATGTCGACCAAGCTCAAGCTGCTGGGGGTCGATGTCGGTTCCATCGGCGACGCCCAGGGCCTGACCCCGGGCGCGCGCAGCTACCAGTTCATCGACGAAGCCGCGGCCAGCTACCGGCGCCTGGTGGTGGATGCCAGCGGCAAGCAGGTGCTCGGCGCGGTGCTGGTGGGCGACAACAGCTACTACGACACCTTGCTGCAATACATGCAGAACGGCATCGCCTTGCCCGCCGAACCGGCCGGCCTGATCCTGCCGTCCAGCGCCGGCGCGCCGACCCTCGGCCCGGGCGCCTTGCCCGAGTCGGCCACGGTCTGCTCCTGCCATAACGTGACCAAGGGCGCGATCTGCTCGGCCATCGACGGTGGCTGTTCCGAGCTCGGCCAGCTCAAGGCGCAGACCAAGGCCTGCACCGGTTGCGGCGGTTGCGCCGGCCTGCTCAAGCAGGTGTTCGAGCACGAGCTGATCGCCCGTGGCGTCAGCGTCGACAAGAGCCTGTGCGAACACTTCGCCTACACCCGCCAGGAGCTGTACGCGCTGGTGCGGGTCGAGGGCATCCTCAGTTTCGACGAGATGCTCGCCAAGCACGGCCGTGGCCACGTCGGTTGCGATATCTGCAAGCCGGCGGTGGGCTCGATCCTCGCCTCGTGCTGGAACCAGCCGATCATGGACCGCTCCCTGGTGCCGCTGCAGGACACCAACGACACCTTCATGGCCAACATGCAGAAGAACGGCACCTACTCGGTGGTGCCGCGGATCGCCGGGGGTGAAATCACCGCCGACAAGCTGATCGTGATCGGCCAGGTGGCGAAGAAATATGACCTCTACACCAAGATCACCGGCGGCCAGCGCATCGACCTGTTCGGCGCCCAGCTGCACCAGTTGCCGGATATCTGGGCCGAGCTGATCGCCGCCGGTTTCGAGACCGGGCATGCCTACGGCAAGTCGACCCGCACCGTGAAGTCCTGCGTGGGCAGTACCTGGTGCCGCTACGGTGTGCAGGACAGCGTGCGCATGGCCCTGGAGATCGAGGACCGCTACAAGGGCCTGCGTTCGCCGCACAAGCTGAAGTTCGCGGTGTCCGGCTGCACCCGCGAATGCGCCGAGGCGCAGAGCAAGGACGTCGGCGTGATCGCCACCGAGAAGGGCTGGAACCTGTACGTCTGCGGCAACGGCGGCATGCGTCCGCGCCATGCCGAGCTGTTCGCCACCGATCTCGACGACCAGACCCTGATTCGCTACATCGACCGCTTCCTGATGTTCTACATCCGCACCGCCGACCGCCTGCAACGCACCTCGGTGTGGCGCGAGAGCCTGGAGGGCGGCCTGGATTACCTCAAGGCGGTGGTGATCGACGACAGCCTGGGGCTGGGCGCCGAGCTGGAGGCGCAGATGCAACTGGTGGTGGACCGCTACGAATGCGAATGGGCCAACGCCCTCAAGGACCCGGAAAAGCTCAAGCGCTTCCGCACCTTCGTCAACGACCAGCGCCCCGACCCGGACATTCACTTTGTCCAGGAGCGCGGCCAGCGCCGGCCGATCATGGCCGCCGAACTCAACCTGATCCCTGTCACCGAGGAGGTGCTCTGATGAGCCTGTCGCCAAGCCTGCAACCTATCGAAAGCGGATTCGCCGAGCAGCCCAACGTGCAGTGGCAGGCGGTGTGCAGCCGTCAGGACCTGGTCAGCCACAGCGGCGTGGTGGTCTGGCACGACGGCGCCCAGGTGGCGCTGATCTACCTGCCGGACGCCGCGCAGCAGACCCTCTACGCCATCGACAACCATGACCCGCAGTCCGGTGCCAACGTGATCGGCCGCGGCCTGGTGGGCTGCATCAAGGATGAGCTGGTGATTGCTTCGCCCTTGTACAAACAGCACTTCCGCCTGGCCGACGGCACCTGCCTGGAATACCCGGAGCAGCGCCTGCGGACATGGCCGGCGCGACTGCGCGGCGACGTAGTGGAAATCGGCGTGCGCTAAGCCGCACGCCTTAGCCAATCCAGATCCATGCCTGACTCCGCGCCACCCGGCGCGGGGCCGGACCCCCTGTTGCCCAAGTATCGGAGACGCCCATGAAAACCGCTGCTCAGTTGCTCAAGTTGAAGGCCGTGGAAAACCGCCAGGTGCACAGCATCGGCCCAGACCAGATGGTGCTCGAAGCACTGCAAATGATGGCGCAGAAAAACGTCGGCGCGCTGCCGGTGATAGAAGGCGGCCAGGTGGTCGGTGTCATCAGCGAACGCGACTACGCACGCAAGGTGGTGCTGCAAGGCCGCTCATCGGTAGGCACCCCGGTCCGCGCCATCATGAGCGCCCCGGTGGTTACCGCCGACAGCCAGCACAGCATCGAACGCTGCATGGCCGTGATGACCGACAGCCACCTGCGCCACCTGCCGGTGCTGGAAGGCGAGCAACTGATCGGCTTGCTGTCGATTGGCGATCTGGTGAAGGAAGCGATTGTCGAGCAGGCGGATCTGATTCGGCAGTTGGAGCACTATATTCGCGGGGATTGAGGGGAGGGGGCGAGTGAGTGAGATTGCCGGGTTGTTGCCGCATAAATGGGCGCGCCGTAAAGAGGCAATTGGCTGTCAATTCTCCATGGGGGCTTTTGCGAGACTACGTCTTATAAACCCCAAAGCATCTTTGTAGATTTGATGCCAGGCTTCAGAGGGCTCACTCATTAATGGATGCCAGAAAAACCTGAACTCATGCCCGCCGTCATCCTCAGTGTGATGAACCCAGGTATCAGGGAGGTCCTGCGCGACATGACACTCATGGAATGCCCACATCTGTCCGGTTATAGGCGAGTGCCACGCCCCCAAATCTCGTACCACCTTGCCTTGAATCCCGGCTTCTTCGAACAGCTCTCGGGCAGCGGCCGTCTCGGTCGACTCTCCGGGTTCCACGCTACCCTTGACCAGTTGCACACCTGCCAACGGATGCTCAAACGCCAGAATTTCTAGGGTTTCACTGCTCCGTAGCACCACCGGACAGGCTTTATCTACTGTCATGCCATCTTCCTATTGGTTTGTAATTTCGCATCCTGATCAACTGGAAAACCTTCCCGAAGGCGATGCGGCGTTCATACCAAATACCAGCATTGCCCCAGCAGAACTAAGAGCGTGATCTTTCGTTCAGTTCGAACACTACATCTTCAACCTCCATTTCGGCGTTGTATTTGAAAACCACCTGGGTCTCTTTAGGCATGCTCGAAATACGATAGGTATCAGACCCACCTGTCATACCTATAATGGGCATTTTGAAGGGGGCTCGTGATGCAAAAGGCTCTCCGAAACGGGATCGTACCCACTGTTGGCTCATTCGAGTTTCAAGTTTGTAGGGCAGTCCTCCCGCGTAGGTGGATGCTCCCTCGAAGCTTTCGAGCAAGCTGATAAAGAAAATTTCAAACCGTAAATTACTGGCCCAGAACCCCATTTCAAGACCCGATTCAGGGGCCATCGATAAGGTATCGCTATCCTCGAAAATACCTGTTGGCGGACCTCCAGGAAGATACATCCCGGAGGCAATCATTTCGGGGTAGGTGCGGCCAAGGTTCTTAACCAGCTTATCGATCATGACGGCGTTCATTTCCTCGTTCACGGTACCTCCTGCAAAACTACGCATGTGATCTCTCGTTCAGCCTGAAAACGATGCCTTCCACTTCCATTTCAACGGTGTACTTGAACAACACATGGATGCTCTTGGACATGCCTGGTAAACGATAGCTATCCCAGCCGCCTGTCATGCCGGAGATAGGCACTCTATAAGGCGCTCCTGACTCCAGCGGCTCGCCATATTGAGATTTAATCCATGCCTGATTCATCTTCGTTTTGAGCTGGTAGGGAAGACTCCCTCGGTATATGGGCTCTCCTTCAAAACCCTCAAGAAAGGTAATGAACAGGTTTTCAAAACGTTGAGTGCTGGCCCAGAAACCCAATTCGATCCCTGGCTCCGGCGACACTGTCACCCTGTCGCTGTCATCAAAGATGCCCTTTGGTGGTCCTCCTGGGAGATACATTCCTGAGGCAATCATTTCGGGGCAAGTACGTCCAAGATTTTTAACCAGTTCATCAATCATGGCGGCGTTCATATCTATAGCCGTGCTGTTCGAGTAGAACTAAGCGCGTGATTTTTCGTTCAACTCGAACACCACCATCTCCACGTCCATCTCAACGTTGTACTTGAACGCTACTTGAGTACTTTTCGGAACGCCGGGGAGGCGATAAACATCCCAGCCACCTGTCATGCCTAGTACCGGGATTCTATAAGGTGCGCCTGATTCCAATGGCGAACCAAACCGGGATCTAACCCAAGCTTGGCTCATCCTCGGCATGAGTTGGTAGGGCAGGCTTCCTTTGTAGATTGACTCCTCGGGGAAGCTCTTCTGCAGGGAGATATACAAAGCCTCAAAGCGCTGAGTGCTGGCCCAGAACTCAAGCTCAATACCTGCCTCAGGCCACATGGCCATGGTATCGACATCCTCGAACATACCTTTTGGAGGTTCGCCGAGAAGATACATCCCGGAGGCAATCATTTGGGGATAGGTGCGGCCAAGGCTTTTAACCAGGTCATCAATCATTGCGGCGTTCATTTCAATACCAGCCTTGTTCCTGATGGAGGTTATGCAGGTCGGTTCGCGCCTTTTCGATCTGCTCGTCGGTGAGGCCTTCTTCTAGCAAGAAGGGCTTGAGGGTATCTAGATTAGTGTCCACCGCCTCACGCAGGTCGGCGGCATCCTTGGACTGCTGGAGCTTTGTGTTTCTGCCGCCATATGTCTCGCTGTACTTTTGGTGCACTTTGCGTGGAATTGCAATGCTTGGAGCCTTTCGCAGGGCGGCGTTTAGCTGTCCCTCGGTTATACGAGGATTATTTGCTTTCAAGAAAACTCTCAACGCCGCTTGCGACGGTATGTGATCAATATCCAACCCATCCTTCGCACTTCTACTGCTCAGATCATTCGCCGGTCCAACCTCCAACGGGTTGACCATGGGCTTGGCGAAGACCAGGTACAACGAGCGAATGCCGCTGTCTGCCGGGAAGGTGATGATGCAGTCTTCGACCTTGAACTCGTCGAGGGGCGCGCCCTGGAGTTGGCTGTCGCCGCCTTCGGCGATGGGGTGGACCATGAGGCGGGCCAGTTCGTCGGTCACGCCCGGGTAGGCTGTCGGGGCGGTGATGATCGGGCCGTTGTGCGGTGTCCAGGTGATGGTGAGCGTGCCGAGGTGGGCCTGCATGGCGTTTTTGTCGGCGTTCCAGTGGGCCTTGATCACCGGGACGCTGTCCTGGCCCGATTGGGCGCTGGTGTGGATGCCGTGGATTTGCAGCGTACCCCGGCTGTCGCGGCGGAACTGGAAGCGCACCCGGGTGGTGGCGGCGCGCAGCTCGCGCAGTTGTTCTTCGCTGTAGAAGGCATCGTCGCCGAGCCGGGTCGGGGTCATGGCCAGGAGCAGTACCTGGCCCGCCGGGCCGCCGACGGTCCTGGCCGCGGTGCCGGCCATCTGCAGTGACCAGGCGAAACTCCTGAAGAGCAGCTCGCCGGCGACCCTGCCGAGCCCGACCTCGGTCGCCGAGGATGCCATGAGCATGGTCTTGCCGAAATTGCCCGCGGGCTCGCTGGCGGTGCCGGCTTGGGTGGTGCCCCAAGGGACGCTGCTGATGGACTTGGCGAAGACCAGGTCGGTGCGGGGAGTCGGATCGGGCCACGGGTCCGGCCGAAGGTAGACCGGGTCCGGTTCCGGGGCGGGGCAGAGCAGGCTGCCGCTGGTTGTCGCGGCGGAACTGTCGGTGACCAGCACCCAGTCGCCGTTTCTGACGGCGGCAAGAATGTCCCGGTCGCTGTTGATCGTGTAGTGCTCGCGCAACAGCTCGTCCAATCCTTCGATGCTCGACCTGTTGCGTTGCAGCGCCATGCGCACCCGGGTTTCGGCGTCATGGCCACTTTGCGCATGCCGTGCCTCGGGGGCGGAGCTTTTCAGTAAACGCATGTCGGTAAACGCATCGGCGGCTTCGCTGTCTGGATCAGCCATCCATGCTAGGGGGCCGCCCCGGCGCGACGCTTTAGGCCCTTTCTGAAACGCTTGAAAGAAAACTCGCTTGTGGGCCGCGGATAAAACCGGCCGTCCGGAATTGGCGATAAAGCCTGCCGTTCGTCACGGCGCGCCGAGCTGAATTCGACTTTTGCCGAGAATGGATTAATAGCTGTTGTGAGGGCCTTGCCAGGCCCGGCTGGGTTGCCATCCGCCGGAGGTTGCGCCAGATGAACGACTACTTTCTCGACGAAACCCTCGAGGAGCGCCGCCAGCGCCGGGTGGCGCAGGCGCTGAGCTTGAACCCCGACGAAGTGGCGCGCTGGGTCGTGGCCATGGAGGAGGACGGCAGTGGCATGGGGTATGTGATCGAGTTTTCCGCCGCGACGCCGGTCGGGGTGCTGGCCAGGGTGCCGGGGCTGGGCAGCGATCGGCTGATCAATATCGGCCCCATCGACTAGCCGCCATGACCCACGTCCAGCCCCCGCCAGCACTGACCGCCGAGCGTCTGCGGGCATTGCACAGCGAGGGGTTCGTGCTGCTGCCCGGCGTGCTCGACGGGTTGCAGATCCAGCAGCTGCGCTACGCCATCGACGGCCTCAAGCCCCAGCATTGGGACTACAGCGGCTTGCTCGAACACTACAAATGCGTGTTCAACCGCGATCCGCTGTGGCTGCCGTTTCTCGATCTGCCGGGGGTGATCGAGCTGGCCGAGGCGGCGTTGGGCGACGATTGCCATGTCATCGGCCAGACCGCCTGGCGCTGTCATCCGGGCTTTCAAGGGATGGGGCTGCACCTGGATTACCTGGCAATGCAGCTACCGCGCAGCCTGCTCAGCGATCCGGCATTCGAGCTGCCGATGCAGATCTGTACCTGCCACCTGTACCTTGACGATATCGACCAGGACCTGTGCCCGACCCGCGTGGTGCCGGGCAGTCATCGCGCCGGGCGGCCGCCACGGGCCGGCGAGGAACATTGGCATGGCCGAACGGCCCAGGCCGTGCTGTGCCAGGCCGGCGACGCGCTGATGTTTCGCAGCGAGCTGTGGCATGCCGGCAGCGAGAACAGCAGCGCCGAACGCATCCGTTACCTGCTGCAGGTGCACTATGGCCGGCGCATGGTGGCGCAGAAGTTTTCGCCCTATCTGCACTGGTGTTTCAACCCCGAGGTGCTGGCGGCGGCCTCGGCGCGCCAGCGGCGCCTGCTCGGCGAGCATGAGGAGGCCGAGTACGACTGAGCGAGGCGACTGTCAGCTGTCGGGAAAGGGGATCGACAGCAGCCAGCGGCTGAACGCCTGCAACGATGGCAGGTGCTGATAGCGGCTGGGGTAGGCCAGGTAATAGCTGCGACCGCTGTCCACCGGCTCGAACAGCGCCACCAGCTCGCCGCTCTGGATCTCGTCCTGCACCAGGATGCGCGGCACCAGGCCGATGCCGATGCCGGCGACCACCGCCTGGATCAGGTGCGCGGTCAGCTCGAACCCCGGGCCCATGCGCATCGCCCGCGGATGCAGGCCGTTCTGCTCGAACCACTCGGGCCAGGCGTCGGGACGCGACACCACGTTCAGCAGCAACTGGTGCGCCACGTCGCCGACGGACATCGAGGCGTGCTCGGGCAGGGCCTTGGGGCTGGCCACCACCGTGAGTTTTTCCGACAGCAGCCGATGGGCCTCGTAGCCGGGCCAGTGGCCGGTGCCGGCGCAGATGATCGCGTGCATGTCGGCGGTGTCTTTCGACAGGTCGCTGGTGACGATCCGCGAATGGATATGCACCAGGGTGCCCGGATGGCTGGCGTAAAAGTCATGCATGCGCGGCAGCAGCCATTTCGAGCCGAAGGTCGGCAGCACCGCCAGGTGCAGCGGGCCGCCGCCAGCCTTGTGGGCGATGGTCTGCAAGGTGGCGTTGCGGATCCGCGCCAGGGCCGCTGCCAGTTCGTGGTGATACAGGGCGCCGGCGGCGGTCAGCTCGATATGCCGGCCGTCACGGCTGAACAGCGGCACTTCCAGCAGCGACTCCAGGGCCTGGACCTGGCGGCTGACGGCGCTCTGGGTCAGCGCCAGTTCTTCGGCGGCCTTGGTGAAGCTGCCATGCCGCGCCGCGGCCTCGAAGGCCACCAGCACCGACATCGACGGAGTGAGACGTCTGGGGTTCATTCATAAAACTCATGAAAAAAGCACATGAAATACATTTGCTCGCGGGGCAAGGCTTCAGGAAAATAGGCGTTTTCGGCTGGCCGCCGCCCCTCGGGCTGCGTGCAAGCATACGTGTTTTGCATGCACCGCTGCGCCTTTTCTCTGCCTGGAAGCCTTTTTGATGATTGCTCTGCTTGCCCCCGAACGCGACCCGTTGGCCCACTACCAGGCTTTCCTCGACGCCCTGGCCGCCGACGGTTTTCGTGGCGAGATCGCCCGTGACCTGGGCCTGCGCACGGTGCTGGCCACCGACAACTCGATCTACCAGCGGCTGCCGCAAGCCGCGGTCTTTCCCCGGGATGTCGCGGATGTCGAGCGGCTGGCCCGGCTGGCGGCGAGCCCGGAACACCGCGCGGTGGTGCTGACCCCTCGTGGCGGCGGCACCGGCACCAACGGCCAGTCGCTGACCGACGGCATCGTGGTCGACCTGTCGCGGCACATGAACCAGATCCTCGAGATCAACGTCGAGGAGCGCTGGGTGCGGGTGCAGAGCGGGGTGGTCAAGGACCAGCTGAACGCCGCCCTCAAGCCCCATGGCCTGTTCTTCGCCCCGGAGCTGTCGACCTCCAACCGCGCCACCGTCGGCGGCATGATCAACACCGACGCCAGCGGGCAGGGCAGCTGCACCTATGGCAAGACCCGCGACCACGTACTGGCGCTGAGCACCGTGCTACTGGGCGGCAGCCGCCTGGACAGCGCGCCCATCGACAACCGGCAATTGACCGACGAGGCGGCGCGGACCGACCGCATCGGCGAGGTCTACCGCTGCGCCCAGGACATCGCCGACCACCAGGCCGAGCTGATCGAGGCGATCTTTCCCAAGCTCAATCGCTGCCTGACCGGTTATGACCTGGCGCACCTGCGCGAGAGTCCGGAGCACTTCAACCTCAACAGCGTGCTCTGCGGTTCCGAAGGCTCCCTGGGCTTTATCGTCGAGGCGCGGCTGAATGTGCTGCCGATTCCCCGGCACTCGATCCTGGTCAACGTGCGCTACGCCGGCTTCATGGATGCGCTGCGCGACGCCAAGGCCTTGATGGCGCTGAAACCGCTGTCGATCGAGACGGTGGACTCCAAGGTGTTGATGCTGGCCATGCAGGACATTGTCTGGCACGGCGTGGCGCGGTATTTCCCCGAGCAGGCGGACACCCCGACCCTGGGCATCAACCTGATCGAGTTCAGCGGCGACGACCAGGAAGAGCTGGAGCAGCGGGTCGACGCCTTTGTCCGGCACCTGCAGCAGGACAGCTCGGTGGTGCGCCTCGGCCATACCCTGGCCATCGGCGCCCAGGCGGTGAACCAGGTGTACGCCATGCGCAAGCGCGCGGTCGGCCTGTTGGGTAACGTCCAGGGCGAAGCGCGGCCGCAGCCCTTTGTCGAAGACACCGCGGTGCCGCCGGAGAACCTGGCGGACTACATCCTCGAATTCCGCGCGCTGCTCGATGATTATGGCCTGCAATACGGCATGTTCGGCCATGTCGACGCTGGCGTGCTGCACGTGCGGCCGATCCTCGACATGAAGGACCCGGAACAGGCGGCGTTGATCCGGCCGATCTCCGATGCGGTGGCGGCGCTGACCCACAAGCACGGTGGCCTGCTGTGGGGCGAGCACGGCAAGGGCCTGCGCTCGCAGTACGTGCCGGACTATTTCGGCGAGCTCTATCCGTCGCTGCAGGCGCTGAAGGCCGCGTTCGACCCGTTCAACCAGCTCAACCCCGGCAAGATCGCCACCCCGGCCTCGGTGCCGGAGGCGCGCCTGACCCGGGTCGACGAAGTGGTACTGCGCGGCGAACTTGATCGCACCATCGACGAGCGCGTCTGGCAGAGCTACGACAGCGCCCTGCATTGCAACGGCAACGGCGCCTGCTACAACTTCGACCCGGACGACGCCATGTGCCCGTCGTGGAAGGCCACTCGCAACCGCATTCATTCGCCCAAGGGCCGCGCCTCGCTGATCCGCGAGTGGCTGCGGCTGCAGGGCGAGCAGGGGGTGGATGTGCTGAACGGCGGTGGCGCGCGGCTTTCCAACCTGGCCCGGCGCATCTACAACAGCGCGGCACGGCTGGGCGGGCGCGAGGACTTCTCCCATGAGGTGTACGACGCCATGGCCGGTTGCCTGGCGTGCAAGTCCTGCGCGGGGCAGTGCCCGGTCAAGGTCAATGTGCCGGAGTTCCGCTCGCGCTTCCTCGAGCTGTACCACGGCCGTTACCTGCGCCCGCTGAAGGATTACCTGATCGGCTCCCTGGAGTTCAGCGTGCCTTATCTGGCGCGCCTGCCACGGCTGTACAACGCGCTGATCGGCGCGGCGCCGGTCAGCCGTGCCCTCAAGCACCTGGCGGGCATGGTCGACAGCCCGTTGCTCAGCACCCTGGATTTCCAGGCGGTGTGCCGCCGGCGCAATGTGCGCATGGCCAACGCCGCAGAACTGGCGACGCTGTCCGAAGAGCAGCGCCAGCGCAGCGTGATCCTGGTGCAGGACGCCTTTACCCGGTTCTTCGAGACGCCGCTGGCGGCCGAGTGGCTGGAGCTGATCGAGCGCCTGGGCGTGCAGATCTACCTCGCGCCTTTCGCTGCCAATGGCAAGCCCTTGCAGGTCCAGGGTTTCCTCGGCGCCTTTGCCCGGGCCGCGCGCTACAACGCGCAGTCGCTGCTGAAACTGCAGGCCAGCGGCGTGCCCCTGGTCGGCCTCGACCCGGCGATGACCCTGGTCTACCGCCAGGAATACCGCAAGACCCTGGGTGCGGCTCAGGCGCCCGAGGTGCTGTTGCCGCAGGAATGGCTGGCCCGGGTGCTGCCTGCAGTACCTGGTGAGGCATCGGCTGAAGCGAGCCCGAACACCGAGGCCGAGCCCTATCAGTTCCTTGCGCACTGCACCGAGAAGACCAACGAGCCGGGCAGCATCGGCCTGTGGCAACAGGTGTTCGCGCGCATGGGGTTGAAGTTGCAGGTGCTGGCCAGCGGTTGCTGCGGCATGTCCGGGACCTACGGCCACGAGACCCGCAACCTGGCGACTTCGCAGGTGATCTACCAGCAGTCCTGGCAGCCGCTGGTGGCGCGCCACGGCCAGGGCGGGCGGCTGCTGGCCGACGGTTATTCCTGCCGCAGCCAGGTCAAGCGCCAGGAAGGGCAGGGCCTGCAGCACCCACTCCAGGTCCTGCTGGAACAACTGCGCAAGCGTCCGCTCGAGGCCTGATCAGCTCCACCGTGGCGCGGTTTGCGAGCGCTACGTCGGAATGCCGCCCAGCGCGATCGCAGCCTGCGGCAGCGGCTACAGCAACCGCGTTGTCTGTGTAGCCGCTGCCGAGCCTGCGAGGCTGCGATCGGTTGCGCAGCAACCGCAAACCCTGAATCCCGGATCTCCCTGCCGGCGCCGGTGGCTTCAGTCGCCGCTGTCCATCAACTGCTTGATGCGCAGCCAGTCGTTGCGCGCTTCCAGGTATTTTTCGTTCGCCAACTGCTTGGCTTGGCTGAACAGGGCCAGGCGGTCGTCGTCGACATGATCGGTGTTAAGCAGCTCATAGGCCTGGACATCCAGGCGGTCGGCTTCGGCAAACAGCCGGGCGTTATTCGCCAGCTCCCGGTTGAATCGTTCTGTCCTGCTCATGGATGCATCGTCCTCCTTAATCCTGCATAGGGCCGGCCACGGCAAAGCACCCGAGCACATGGATATTCATCGCTGTTGCTGTCCTGGCCCTGGGTGCCTCGGCCGCTGGCCGAGACATCGAGACCTTGCCTGGATTTGGAAAGTCGCCTTTTACCCAGGGTTCCATGGGGCTGCCAAGCGGTTGTCGCCAGCCACTTCATTCCGGGGTGCCATGGATCAGCTCCAGGGCCTCGCTGCGCGACAGCGGCCGTTGCATGCGCTGCGACAGCAGCGCCATGGCCCGCGGGTACTCGCAGGCGACCACCGACTCCACCTGTTCGTTGAAGCACAGCAGGGCGATGAAGCGGTACTGCTCCGGCTCGCCCTCGAAGACGATCTGGTTCCAGCGGCGGGCGTGGCCGAGCACCTCGAAGGTCTGGTCGTAGAAGTAGGTCCAGAAGAACGGCACCACGCTGAAACTCAGCTGTTCGCCGAGCATGTTGCACGCCGCGAGCTGGCCCTGTTGCTGGGCCACGCGCCAGTGTTCGATGCGCTGCGTGCGGCCGTCGCAGGGGAAGCTCACGATGTCGCCGGCGGCCCACAGGCCATCGGCCACCGCCAGGCCAGCATCGGCCTTGAGCGAGCCGTCCTCGGCGCGTTCGAGGCCGGCGACGAAGGTCGTGGCAGGGCTGACGCCGGTGCCGAACAGCACCAGGTCGATGGCAATGCGCTGGTCGTTGTCGAGGACCACCTGTTGCACCTGGCCTTCGCCGACCAGGGCCCGGGCTTCGCAAGCGGCGTAGTAGATCACCCCGTGCTGTTCATGCAGGGCCCGTATGGCGCTGCCGATGCGTTCTCCCAGCTGGCGCTGCAGCGGTACCTGGTGGCGGCCGATCAGGTGCACCATCAGCCCGCGTTTGCGCAGCGCCGAGGCGGCTTCCAGGCCGATGAAGCCGTCGCCGATGATCGCCACGCGCTTACCGGGCCGGGCCTGTTCCAAGAGGCGCGCGGCGTCCTCGCGCGAGCGCAGCATGAACACCCCTGGCAGGTCTGCCCCTTCGATGGCCGGCAGGCGCGGTTCGGCGCCAGTGGCCAGGAGCGCCGCGTCGTAGTCCAGGCGCAGGCCGTCGGCCAACAGGATCTGCCGCCGCCCTGGGTCGAGGCGCAGGACCTCGGCCTTGAGCACCCGTATATCGGCCTTGCGATAGAACTCCGGCTCGAGCAGGGCGGGAACCTCTTCCGGCGGCATCTCGCCGGCCAGCACGTATTTGCTCAGGGCCGTGCGGTCATAGGCGGGCCGCGCTTCCTTGTCGATCCAGGTCAGGTTCCTGCCGAAGCCCTTGGCCCGCAGGGTCGCCACCGCGGCGGCCCCGGCGGCGCCAGCGCCGATCACCAGCAGCCGGCGCGAGTCGGCCTGCCGTGGCGGGGCGGACTCGGTCATGGGCTGGTCGGCAACCCAGACCCGGTTGTCATGGCGGATGTCGACTTTGTAGCGCTTGAGGCTCGCCAGGGGCGGCGGCTCGCAGACTTGCCCGCTGGCGCAGGCAAAGGCGCCCTTGTGCCAGGGGCAGACCAGTTGCCCCTGATACACCACGCCCTGTTCCAGCGGCGCCCCGGCATGGGGGCAGTCGGCCTGGTAGGCCTGGACCTGATCGCCGGTGCGAATCAGCAGCACGGCCTCGGCGCCGACCTGGACCCGGGTGCCGCGGTCTTCGGGCAGCTGGTCGAGGCGAGCCACGACATAAAAGGTCATCGCTTTTCTCCTGCGCATTGCGCGCCCTTGGCCATCCTTGCGCGTCACCTTCTCGGGTGCGCGGGGCCGGGTACGGAATCTTCTGCTCGAGGGCGCAACGCGGCCCGGCCTAGTGGCTTCGCACGGCTTTCGTCATGAACGCCGCCAATCGCTGGATTAAGTGTGGACCCTGCAAAGCCCGGCCGATGGGCATGCTCCGATAGCCGGTCATGCTCGGGCCGGCAGGCGCCGGGGTGCTAGACCGTCAGTTCGATCAGGTGGCCTTCGACCCGACCGGCCTCGATGGTCAGATACCCCAGGCTGACCGGCAGCTTGAAGCGCCTCGGCCCGGCGCTGCCCGGGTTGATGTACAGCACTTCGTCCTGCCAGAACAGCCGCGGCTGATGGGAGTGGCCGCTGACCACCACCCGCACGCCCGGCGGCAGGGGCTTCGGCACGTCGGCCAGGACATGGCAGAGCAGCAGCTCGACGCCATCGAGCTGCACGGTGAGGTGATGGGGCAGGGCGTGGGCCCAGGCATGGGGTTGGTCGACATTGCCGAACACCGCGGTCACCGGCGCCAGGTGTCCGAGGGTGGCGAGTATCTGCGGGTCGCCGATATCGCCGGCGTGCAGGATATGCGCGCAGCCCTGCAGCGCCGTCAGCGCGCCGGGACGGAGCAAACCGTGGGTGTCGGAGATCAGGCCTATTTTCATCCGCTGTTGTTCATCCAAGGCTTTTTAACGGGGTTCTGCCGTGGCAAGCATAGCGTGTCGCGCGTGACGATCAGCGGGCCGGACAGGCCGGTGAGAGGGATTGTTCGTGCAAAAGCCGGAGCGTGTCAGGGACAACGCTCCGGCCATGGGCATCAGGCTTTGCGGGTGCCGCCGCCGGAGCCTTGGGCGCCACCTTTCTTGCCGGCGTCAGGGGCTTTTTGCCGATCGGCGGGGACGTTGCCGCCCGAGCCCTGGCCACCGGATTTCTTGCCGGCGGGGGAGGGTTTTTGAGTGTCCTTGTTGCCCATGAGTGGGTTTTTTCCGCTGGTAGCCATTTTTTCAATCCTCGGTAGTGAGCGATTTGACACCTCGCAAGATTGGGAAACGAAGCGCAAACGAAAGTTTGAAAAAGTTTCCTGCGGGACGACGAATGGATAGGTCGCGAGGGGACGCATTCATTCCTGCCCCGGCCAGCGCATTCATGCCCATGGCCCGTCAGCTTCGCCGGCGTTTTTTATGGTGCTCGTAGCGGGCGAGCATCGGTTGGGTGCTGAGGCCGTGGGCCAGGATGCTCAGGGCCACCACCGACAGGGTGAGGTTGGCGCTGGCATCGGCCAGCGCCGGGTCGAGGTCGTGGTTGAGGGCATAGAACAGGTAATAGAGGCTACCGATGCCGCGGATGCCGAACCAGCCCAGCAGCAGGCGCTGGCGACCGTCGAGCAGGCGGCCCCAGGGGATCAGCAATACGCTCAGCGGGCGGATCAGCAGGAACAGCAGGGCGCCGACGGTCAGCGCATGCCAGTCCCAATGGGCGATCAGCACCACGCCGAGCAGGGTCACCAGGAACACTTCCATGGCCCGTTCCACCAGGCCGCCGAAGGCCAGCATGTCGCCGAGCATGATGCCCGCCGCGACCTGGCTTTCCTGCAGGGCCTCGACGTCGCCATGCACCGCCTGCGCCGGATCGACATGCTGGTGGCCGACCACCGGCTGTACCAGGTGTTCGGCCGGCGCCCGGGCATGGTCGCTGGAATGCACCTCGGCCTGGCGCAAACCCAGGGCGGCGGCGAACACCGCGAGAAAGCCGTAGCCCTGGATCAGTTCCGCCACCACGTAGGCCAGGGCGATCAGGGCGAAGGTCAGGTAGTCATTCGGCGAGACCGTGCTGTCGGCGTACTTGATCCGCTGGTGCAGGGTCAGGTGGCCGAGGCCGCGGCCCATCCAGTAGCCGCTGAGCAGCCCCGCGGGCACCGCCCAGAGCAGGCTGACCACCACCCAGTCGCCGAGCCAGGCGCCGGGGTCGTCGCCCTGGCGGGTCAGCAGCAGGCCGAGGATCACGAAGGGAAACGCCACGCCGTCGTTCAGCCCGGCCTCGCCGGACAGGCCGAAGCGCACCCGGTCGTAGTCCTTGGCGTCGCTGACCTGGACCAGGGTCGCCAGCACCGGGTCGGTCGGGGCGAGGATCGCGCCGATCAGCAGCGACGGCCCCCAGGGCATGTGCAACCCGTAGTGCAGCAGCAGGCCGACCCCGGCGATCGACAGCAGCATCACCGGCCCGGCCAGGCCGAAAGCGATGCGCCAGCTGCGGCTGCTGAGCGGCAACCTGAGCTTGAGGCCGCTGACGAACAGCGAGAACAGCACCGCCACTTCGGTCAGGTGTTCCATCCAGCCCGCGGCCTGGTGGATGTCCAGTTGCAGCAGGCCGAGGCCGGCGGGACCGATGGCGATCCCCAGCGCCAGGCAGACCACCGAGGTGGTCACGGGCATCCAGCGCAGGTAGGAGGAGGTCAGCGCGAGGATCAGCAGCACCGCGCCCAGGACCGCGACCCAGGCAATGAAAGTCATGCTCGCCTCGGGGCGCGCGCAGCGAGGCTGCCTCGAGCGTGGGCAGGCCCGGCCAGTGGCGCGGCGATCATGAACGGGCTCGGGACGACAGGCATGGACAGATCCTCATGAGCGCGGACGTACAAGGCAGGAACGCTCGCCAGCTCGCAGCAGCGGGCCTTCAAACTGAAGACGCCCGCCAGGCCCGGACGTTCCGTCGGGGAGCCGTACGGCAGGTGCCGTGGCCATTCGTCCATTGCTTCGCACCCGCGGCCCGCGGCGCTATCGAACAAGGACAGGGCAATATCGCCCGGAGCGATACGGAGGTGCTTATGACTCGCCAGCCCGTTGATTCGCGCGACGATCCGCAGAACGATCGCACGCGCGCGCCCGAACCGCTGGAACCGCAGGACGCCCACGGGTTGCCCGGCTACCCCGGGCGGGCCGCGGCCGCGGATGAGAAAAAGCCCGCCAAGGGCCCGGCCAATCGCCCCGAGCCCGAACCGGGCGCCACCGAACCGGGCAACGAAACCCCGGAACAGGGCAACGAAAAGACCGCTTGAGGCCGTGGTTCGCGCCGTGACGGCGCGGCCTTGGCGCCCGGGGCAACCGGGTCAGCCGCCCGAGACTTTCCAGTGCTTGACGTCGTCGGCGAACACCACCTGGCGCACCTCGTGGGCGATGCCGTAGGCCAGCGACTCATGGGCGGCAATGACCTTTTCCTCGGCCGACAGGCATTTGAAGATGTCCAGCTGGGTCGCCGCGTCGGCGGTTTCCAGCTCGTAGATTTTCACGTAGCGCGCCAGGTCGTTGTCCAGGCTGGAGAGGTATTCGCGCAGGCGCTGGTGATCCACCGAACTCTGGCTGAAGTACCAGTTCATCGGGTGGATCAGAAAGCGCGAATGCGGCGTGGTGATGCGTCGGTTGGCGGCGAGAAACATGATGATGCCCATCGACTCGATGTTGCCCGCGTTGATCGCGCACAGCGGCACCGGCAGCGATTTGAGAAAGGTGTAGAGGGTGAAGCCGAAGTTGGTGCTGCCGCCGGTGGTGGACAGATTCAGCAGCAGCGAGGTGGCGCCTTGCTCGATGGCTTCCAGGCAACTGTCGCGAAAGCGTTCGGTGGTGCCTTGGTCGATCTGGCAGTGAAAATGCACGATGTGCTCGGTCATCGGACGGCCTCCCAGTCTTGGCCACGGTGCGTGACCTGGCTCTACGATTGAGCCCGGGCGGCGGCGAAAGTTTCGCCGAGCGCATGCCTGGCCAGGAGGCCGGGCGACCGCTCATCCATTGCCTCGCACCCGATGGTCCGGTCCAGTGCCTAACGGAGTAAGGCCCGGATTCACCGGGCCTGCCGTGAGGTGCACCATGAACCCGTCGATGCATGACCCCAGCGAGCCCCGTACGCCTGAACCCGACCCACTGCAACCCGCCCGCCGGCACGACCCGGTGATCGACCCCAACGTCAACGGCGGTGCCGAACGCGATAAGCGGCGTGACGATGACAGGGAGCGGCCGATGGACCCCGACCTGCCGGCACCGAACGAGCCGACGCCACTGTCCGATGACCGCCGCTGAGACGTTGCGCAGACCGAGGCAGAACAGGAGATCGACTGTAGGAGCGAGCTTGCTCGCGATGGTCGTGAACGATTCCGCGTGTTGCCTGGATAAACGCGGCGTTCTTACGTCCATCGCGAGCAAGCTCGCTCCTACAGTGGGAAGGGGGAGGATCAGTTGCGATCCAGCCACACCGTCTGCGCGTTGCAGAATTCGCGGACGCCGAAGTGCGACAGCTCGCGGCCGAAACCACTCTTCTTCACGCCGCCGAAGGTCACCCGTGGATCGCTGGCGCAATAGCCGTTGATGAACACGCCGCCGGTTTCCAGCTCGGCGGTCAGGCGCTCGGCCAGGGCCAGGTCCTGGGTATAGATGGTCGAGGCCAGGCCGAACTCGCTGTCGTTGGCCAGTTCCAGGGCGTGTTGCGCATCCCGCGCCGTAATGATCGAGGCCACCGGGCCGAACAGCTCCTGCGTGAACGAGGTCATCCGGTCGGTGACGCCGGCCAGCACCGTAGGCTGATAGAAGTTGCCCGGGCCCTCGGCCTTGGCGCCGCCCAGCAGCAGGGTCGCGCCTTCGCTCAAGGTGGCCTGCACCTGCTCGTCCAGCTCGTCGCGCAGGTCGAAACGCGCCATCGGGCCGATATAGGTGTCATTGGCCAGCGGATCGCCCACCTGCAACTGGCGAGTGGCGGCGACGAACTTCTCGGTAAAGGCTTCGACCACCCCTTGCTCGACGATCAGGCGCTTGGCGGCGGCGCAGACCTGCCCGGTGTTCTGGTAGCGGCCAATGACCGCGGCTTGCACGGCGGCATCCAGGTCGGCGTCGTTGAGCACGATAAAGGGGTCGGAACCGCCCAGCTCGAGCACGCACTTCTTCAGGGCCGCGCCGGCCTGGGCGCCGATGGCGATGCCGGCGCGCACGCTGCCGGTAAGGGTCACGGCGGCGATCCGTGGGTCGGCGATGGTCCGGGAGACGCCGTCCGGGGTGACGTTGATCACCTCGAACACGCCTTGCGGGAAACCGGCGCGCTGGAAGGCTTCCAGCAGCAGGTAGGCGCTGCCCATGACGTTCGGCGCATGCTTGAGCACATAGGTGTTGCCGGCGATCAGCGCCGGCACCGCGCCGCGCAGCACCTGCCAGATCGGGAAGTTCCACGGCATCACCGCGAGGATCGGGCCCAGCGGCCGGTATTCGATGCGCGCCTTGCCGCTCGGCACCGGGGCCGGCTCGGGGGCGAGCATCGCCGGACCTTCGGCGGCGTACCACTCGCAGAGCTGCGCGCACTTCTCGATCTCGCCGCGGGCCTGGGCAATCGGCTTGCCCATTTCCAGGGTGATGCTGCGGGCCAGGTTCTCGCCGTTGTCGCGCAGGGCCTTGGCCAGGGCGAGCAGCAGGGTCGAGCGCTGTTCCAGGCTGCTGCGGCGCCATTGGGCGGCGGCAGTGGCGGCGCGGGCGAGGGCGGCGTCCAGCGCCTCGGCGGATTCATAGCGGTAATGAGCGATCTGCTCGCCCGTGGCGGGGTTGATCGAAAGGGCGTGGGTCTGGCTGGAAACCGTGGTCATGGCAGCGTCCTGTGGGCTGAGGAATGGCTGCAGGTTAGGCTGGTACAGGGCTTATGAAAACTGAATAATAAAGAGCATATCTTTCACGCTTGGAGAATGAAATGGATCTGGTGCAGCTGGAAATCTTCAAGGCGGTGGCCGAGCAAGGCAGCATCAGTGCGGCGGCGCAACTCATCCACCGGGTGCCTTCCAACCTGACCACGCGGATCAAGCAGCTGGAGCAGGACCTGGGCGTGGAGCTGTTTATCCGCGAGAAAAGCCGCCTGCGCCTGTCGCCGGCCGGCTGGAGTTTCCTCGACTACGCCCGGCGGATTCTCGACCTGGTGCAGGAAGCGCGGCTGACGGTGGCCGGGGAAGAACCCCAGGGACCGTTTTCCCTGGGCTCCCTGGAGAGCACGGCGGCGGTGCGGATTCCGGCATTGCTGGCGGCCTACAACCAGAAGCACGTCAAGGTCGAGCTGGACCTGTCCACCGGCCCCTCCGGGACCATGATCGATGGCGTGCTGTCCGGGCGCCTGACGGCGGCCTTCGTCGATGGCCCGGTGCTGCACCCGAGCCTGGAAGGGGTGCCGGTGTTCGACGAGGAAATGGTCATCATCGCGCCGCTGGGGCATGCGCCCATCACCCGCGGGCGCGACGTCAACGGCGAGAGCATCTACGCCTTTCGCGCCAATTGCTCGTACCGCCATCACTTCGAGCGCTGGTTCAGCGAGGATGCCGCGGTACCCGGCAAGATCCACGAGATGGAGTCCTACCACGGCATGCTGGCCTGCGTCAGTGCCGGCGCCGGCCTGGCGCTGATGCCGCGCAGCATGCTCGAAAGCATGCCGGGCTGCGGCACGGTGAGCATCTGGCAGCTGGCGCAGCCGTTCCGTTTCCTGCAGACCTGGCTGATCTGGCGCCGCGGCACGGTCTCGCGCAGCCTGACCCACTTCGTGCGTTTGCTGGAGGAGAGGCAGCTGTAAGCTACAAGCTACAAGCGGCTTGCAGCTTAGAGCTTGCAGCTGCTTAAGAAGTCGGCACGGTCTGGTTGCGTCCTGCGCGCTTGGCCATGTACAGCGCCGAGTCGGCCTGCATCAACAGGCTCTTGAAGTCGGAGGAGGCGGGCACGCAGGTGTAGACGCCGAGGCTGATGGTGACGACGCCGCCAGGGTTGTCGACATGTTCGATCGCCAGTTCCTGCACCGCCAGGCGGATGCTCTCGGCCAGTACGTAGGCACCGCCAGGTTCGGTGTCCGGCAGCAGGATCGCGAACTCTTCGCCGCCGTAGCGCACCGCCAGGTCCGAGGGCCGGCGCACGTGTTGGCTGATGGCCCGGCTGACGGCGCAGATGCAATGGTCGCCCGCCACATGGCCATAGCGGTCGTTGAAGCTCTTGAAATGGTCGATGTCGAGCATGATCAGGCTGATCGACGAGCGCTGCCGGGCCGCCCGCCGCCACTCCAGTTCCAGGTTGCGCTCCAGGTGGCGGCGGTTGGCCAGGCTGGTCAGGCCGTCCTGCAACACCAGGGTCTCCAGCACCGAGCGGGCTTTTTTCAAGTGCTTTTCCACCAACAGGCCCTTGCGCACCTGCTTGAACAGCAGGATGCCGATCAGCAGGTTGATCGCCAGCACCACGGCGATCATGGCGGTCAGCTTGTAGGTGTCGGCGCGCCAGCTGCTGAGAATGGACTCCTGGGAATTGGCCGCCGCCACCACCAGCGGGTACTTGTACAGCACCCGGTAGCCGAACAGGCGGTCGACGCCGTCGATGATCGACTTGACCATCACCGTGTCGGCGGGGGCACGGGGTATATGCACGGAGAAGATTTCGCCCCGGGCCAGGGACGCACCGATGAGCTTCTCGTCGAACGGCCGCCTGGCGATGATCGTGCCCTGGGGCAGGGCGAGAAAGATCGCGCCCTTGTCGTCGATGTTGAAACGATCGAAGAAGGTGTCGAAGTAGTCCATCTTGATGGTCGCCAGCACCACGCCCTTGAAGTTGCCCTGGGCGTCGTTGACCCGGCGCGAGAACGGGATCACCCAGTCGCCCGTGGTCTTGCTGCGCACGGCCGCTCCGACCCTGGGGGACAGGGTTACATTCTCGCGGTGGAACTTGAAGTAGTCGCGGTCCGAGTTGTTCGCCTTTGGCGGCCTGTAGTCGAACGAGGTGAGCACCCAGTTGCCTTCCCGGTCATAGAAGAACAGGCCGTGCAACTGCTCGGTGGTGAACACGCGCTTTTTCATCAGCTTCTGGGTTTTTTCCAGGGCCTGGGGCGACAGGTCGTCGATGCGCTCGATCAGCTCTTCGAGGATCAGGTTGGCTTCATCGAAGGTATCGGTCGCCTGTTGGGCCATGGACAAGGCCAGGTTGCCGGAGACCAGCCGGGCTTGCGCCAGTTCATGGGCCTTGCTGTTGATGACCTGGATGCCATAGATGCCGAGGATCGAAACCGCGACCACCATCAGGAAGGCGATGGTGACCGCCAGTATGGGAAGTCGTTTCGACTCCAGGGCAATGTCCTCGGTGCTGCTGTCGGGGTGTGCGTCCACGATGTTCCTTGTCTTGCCTGGAATGAAACAGGGCTGTCGTCAGGATCCTCGATGACAGCGGCCGTTCGGGTTGAAAAAAGTCGCCAGAATCCAGTCACGATAGCCCAGGACTCAAGGGTTCGCGGCCGGTGGTTCGCCCGCCGCCTTGTCCTGGCTGTCGCTGATCAGCATCAGGTTCTGTGGCGACGACAGGGCGATGCCCACTTCGCGCAAGCGCCCGAGGATGGTGAACAGCAGGTCGCTGCGGGCGCCGGACACCGAGCGCGGGCTGCCGACGTAGCCGCTGACGCTGATGATCAGGCCGTTGCTGGTCAGGTCCTTGAACGACACCGAGGTCGCCGGCGCCTTGAGGATCGCCTCGTGTTCGGCATAGGCCTGCAACAACAGCTCGCGCACCTGCAGCACATCGGTTTCCAGGGGCAGGGTCAGGGTGATGCCGACCACGCCCAGGGCGTTGTCCATGGTCACGTTGCGCACGTTCTGCGAGATGAACTGTGAGTTCGGCACGATCACCGTGGAGCGGTCGGACATCTGGATCTCGGTGGCGCGCACGTTGATCCGCCGGATATCGCCCTCGACACCCGCCAGGCTGACCCAGTCGCCGACCTTGACCGGCCGCTCGGTGAGCAGGATCAACCCGGAAATGAAGTTCTGCACGATGGCCTGCAGGCCGAAACCGATACCCACCGACAGGGCGCTGACCACCCAGGTCAGGTTGGTCAGGTTGATCCGCAGGGTCGACATCACCACGATCGCCAGCAGGACAAAACCGATGTAGCCGACCAGGGTCACCAGCGAGGCGCGCATGCCGGCGTCCATGTTGGTTTCCGGCAGCAGCCGTTCGCTCAGCCAGCGCTTGAGCACCCGCACGGCGAACATGCCGCCAATCAGGAACGCCGCCGCCAGCAGCAGGTCCTGGGGCACGATGTTGAGGTTGCCCAGGGACTTGCCGCTGACATCCAGCTGGGTGAAGCCTTCCAGCAGTTCTCCCGGGCTCGACCCGGACGGCATGAAGGCCAGCAGCGCCGCGGTGAACAGCAGCAGGGTCCGGCCGATGCCGGCCAGCACGGTGGTGGCCTGGGCCTGGTGGCGCGGCGACAGGCCCAGGGCCGCCGCCAGCGCCAGGCCGCCGGGCTGCTTGGGCGACAGCAGGGTTTCGCAGAGGTCGCCAAAGCAGGCGATCAGCAGGTAGGCGCTGGTGGTCACCACGCTGATCCACAGCAGCTTGACGGTGAGGAAGTACGCCAGGCTCAGGTAGCCGCTGAGCAGCGACAGCAGGATCACCGCCACCCACACCGCCACCACGAAGGGCAGCAGCCCGGCGATGCCGTCGGGGCGCTCCAGCTCGAAGCGCCGGCGGGTGCGGCGATGGCGCAGCAGGGCGAAGAAAAAGATCAGCGCGGTAACCAGCGCCGTCAGGCCGTTGACCGCCACGGTCAGGGCCAGGCTGCTGGCGATCACGCTGTTGATCCGTTCCTCGCCGGCGGTGAGCAGCAGGGCCAGCGCCAGGATCAGCGGGAACGGCCCCAGGGCTGTGGCGATCTGGTCGGGAATCGGCGGCAGGCGCCAGGACGGGCGCGACAGCATCAACATGGCCCGGCCAAGGCCGACGATAAAGGAGCAGAAAATCAGCAGGGTCAGCCACTGGCCGATCAGGTTGAGCACATCGGCGCTTAGCGTCGCGCTGTTGACCAGGCCCCAGCGCAACAGCGAGGCGGCGGCGTTGATGGTGACGATGGTCGCCAGCCCGATGGTCAGCGCCAGGGCGCTGCGGCGCAGGCGGCCTTCGGGCAGCCAGCGGATCATTGACCAGATCGCCAGGCGTTCCAGCAGGCGCCGGCCGACCACCCAGATCAGCGCCGCGATGACCAGCGTGGTGAGGAACAGCCCGCGATTGCCGGGGGCCAGCGCGGTCTCGAATGCGGTCCAGACTTCATCGGAAAGACGGTTCAGGCGCCCGAGGTCATCCTCGGTCGGGCGGATCAGCGTGGACCAGAAGGCCGGGCTGAGCGGGCTCGCCGAGCGGGTGCTGATCTGCGAATTGAACAGGCTGCGTCGCAGGTTGATGATCTGCGCGGCAAGGTCGCGGCCGGACTGGCTGAGCAGATTGGCCTGGCGTTCTTCGTCGAGCAGGGTGTCTTTCTGCGCGCTCAGCACCTGGCGCTGGCTGGTCAGGCTGGGCGCTTCGTCGGGCAGCGGCGGACCCAGGACCTTGAGCTGGTCGTCCAGGCGCTCGATATCGGTGGCGCGCAGGGCGATCAGGCTGTCGGCCTGCTTCTGCACCTGCAGCGCGGCCTGGCGCAGGTCCGACAGCAGGTCGTCGTTGCCGCTCGCCGACACGCTCTGGCGGATCAGTTCGAGCCGGTCGTTGAGCTGCTCGAGATCTGCGCCCTCGGCCAGCAACGGCAGCTGGTTGCGGGCGACACTCTGCGGCCCGGGCGCCGGGGCCGCGAAGGCCGGCAGCGCAATACACAGCAACAGGGCCAACAGCCCCATCCCCCAGCGGTTCTGTCTCACTCGCCGCATCTGTCATGTCCTCTTTTGCTGTTCACCAGCCCTGACGAGCATAGACCGCGCCATCCCGGCATAAATTCCCCGGTGGGCGGCCTGCTGCCCTGGCGATCAGGGTGGCGCAGCATGCCGGTTTACGCGGCGTTGGAGAACGGGGTGGCGGTGAAAAAAGCAGTGAGAGGTGCCTGAACGTGGCGGATCGGACCAGTGCAGCCAGAACCCGTGGCATTCCAAGTGTTGTTGGCTGCCCAGGCCGAGAAAGAACTTAACGTCGTAAATCGCCCCAGCTAAACGGCACCTCCGCTTGAAACGCTCCATAACCGGATCGACCTGGCGATGCCTTATCCAACTCATTCTGAATAGCGACAATTCAACCGGTATTTTGGGAAAGCTCCCAACTATTTTCTTTTCCTCGCTTGTTAGCGTGAAGGCGTTTTTGCTTCCTGCATACCCACAGAAGCCTTTGCCCTCTGTGGGGCCACGCAACATGATTGGAAAAGGGACATTGGATGTTCAATGCAAGTCCACAGACGCATCTCAGCCTGACCGTCAATGACTTCAAGCACGACCTTCAGGTCCTTTCGTTCACTGGCCAGGAGTCCATCAGCGCCCCCTTTTCCTTTGATCTGGAGCTGGTCAGCGAACGGCCCGATCTGGACATCGAAAGCCTCTTGCACAAGCAAGCCTTTCTGGCTTTCAACGACCAGGGCGCTGGTATTCATGGACAGGTCTACCGCATCTCGCAAGGTGACTCAGGTAAGCGATTGACCCGCTACAGCCTTACCCTGGTCCCGCAGTTAGCCTATCTGGCGCACCGTACCAACCAACGAATATTCCAGCAGCAAACCGTCCCGCAGATCATCGCGCAGATTCTTGAAGAACACGGTATCCAAAGCGACGCTTACCAGTTTCAGTTGGGGTCGATCTATCCAGCCCGTGACTACTGCGTCCAGTACAACGAATCAGACCTCTACTTCATTCAGCGCCTGTGCTGGGAAGAAGGCATCCATTATCACTTTCAACATTCAAAACAAGGCCACGCACTGCTATTCGGTGACGACCAGACAATATTCCCCAAGCTGGGCAGGCCGACAGCCTATGTGCAGGACAGTGGCCTGGTTGCCGACGAACCCGTGATCAAAGGTTTTAACCTGCGTTTTGCGACCCGCACCAGTCGAACCACGCAACGCGATTACGACTTCGAGAAAGCCCGCATGACGCTGCAGGCCGACTATCGCCCAGCGCTCGAAAACGGACAGCCTGATCTGGAGGACTATCAATACCCCGGTGGTTTCCTTCAGCGCGAACGGGGCAAACTGTCGAGCCGACGGGCCCTGGAAGCCCATCGTGCAGACTACCGTCAGGCCGAAGGCAGAAGCGATCAACCCACGCTGGTCAGCGGTCACTTTCTGGAGCTGTCCGAGCACCCACGCCAGGAATGGAATGACCTCTGGCTGCTGACCTCGGTTCGCCATGAAGGCTTGCAACCTCAGGTGCTGGAGGAAAGCCTCCCCAGTGACACCAGCGAGCGCAAGGACGATTTCCATCAGGGCTACCGCAACACCTTTACCGCAACGCCGTGGGATGTGTTCTATCGCCCGCAACAGGCCTACGAGAAGCCCCGGATACTCGGCAGTCAGACCGCTTTGGTCACCGGCCCCAGAGGCGAGGAAATCCACTGTGATCAGTATGGGCGGGTCAAGGTCCAGTTCCATTGGGACCGCGAAGGTCAGACCGATGATAAAAGCAGTTGCTGGCTACGTGTCGCCTCCAGTTGGGCAGGAACCAGCCACGGCGCAGTGACCATTCCTCGGGTCGGCATGGAGGTCCTGGTTTCATTCCTGGAGGGCAACCCCGATTCCCCCCTGATCAGTGGCTGTCTCAGCAACAGCGCTAACCCTGTCCCTTACGAGCTGCCCGCCCACAAGACCCGCAGCGTCTTTCGCAGCCGCAGTTCACCCGACAGCACAGGCTTCAATGAATTGCATCTGGAAGACCGTAGCGGCCAGGAGCTGATCTACCTGCGGGCTCAGCGCGACATGGAGCAGAAGGTCGAAAATGACAGCCGCCTGGAAGTCGGTAACGAACGTAAGGAAACCATCAAGGGCAACAGCATTGTCGTGCTGGAAGCTGAAGACCACCGCACCGTCACCGCTGACCGCAAAGTCCAGCTCAAGGCCAACGACTACTTGTTGGTCGGTAGCAGCAGTCATACCTGCGTAGGCCAAACGCTGGTCGCCGAAGCGGGGCAGGAGGTCCACCTTAAAGCCGGAGCCAACCTGATTCTGGATGCGGGCGCCAGCATTACCTTGAAGGCCGGTGGCCAACACATCGTGATTGGCCCTGGTGGGATCTTCAGCAGTACTGATATTCAAATCGGTGGCGCACCAGTCGGAGGGACTGCGGCCAATCCCATATTGCCAGGGGCACTGACAGCCCTGATGGCCCCTCCAGCACTCCCCCCGATGATTGCCCCGTCCCAGAATGCCCTGATGGCCGTCTCCAGGGTGAAAAGCCCTGACTTCTGTCCGATCTGCGAGGCCTGCAAAAATGGTCTCTGCCTGACTGAGGGAGCCACGGCATGACCCGCACGACGCCTCAGCAATGGATGATTGAACAACGCCGCCTTGGGCGCGCCCTGTGCCTGATCCTGGATTCTGACGGGGAACTCGACACTCGCCAGCTTCTGTTAGGCAGTCTGGATACTGATCAGTATTGCAGTGTGTACAGCGAAACGCCTGTCTCTGATCTGGCGGATGCAGGGCCTTTTATGTTCCTCATCAGCCCTGAAGATGGACGCTTGAACGAGTTGCTCAAGGCGCCTGAAAGAAACTGGGGTTGGCTGGCCAGTGTTGCGCCTGAAGCAGGACTAAACGAACTGGTCAGACATTGGCGCGAACGGCTGATTGTCGGAATACGACCCCATCAAGCTCTCTACCGCTTTCACGACAACCGTGTGCTAAGCCGCGCACTTGGACACTTGACCGCTGAGGTCCTTCCTGAATACCTCGGGCCCATAATTAGCGCCTGCTACTGGCAGGGAGAACACTGGCAAGCCCTTGGCAATCCAGCCCCAGGCAACCATCCAGTCCCCAGGAACCCTGCATGGTGCAACGTGCCCGCTGAGGTCGATCAATCGGCACACCTACGCGAGGTCAATGCCCGCCGCTATCTACTGGCAGAGCATATGGAAGCCTACGCCCGCATTGCCGAGCAACAAGATCCCGGCTTATGGCTCAGTGCTCAGTTGGCCTTGGCGGACACCTGGAGCTGGCAATCGCCTGAGCAACTGGAGTTCTTGCTGGTCCAGAGTTTAAAGGAAACAGACGGTACACTTGCCGCGCGCTGGCAGGCGCACCCCGATGAAACTCCGGCAGCCCATTTCCAGCGGGTTTATCAGGCAACGCAATTTTGGCAAGGAGACGCCTCGTAATGACACGAATATTTAAAAGCCTGCTTTTGGGTTCCTGTATGGCCCTGGTAGCAGGGTGCGCTATTGGTCAATCGGAAAGTTTTACCTTTACGGCTGATCTGCCTCCCAACTTCGCTTACGAGGCTGTGGCTCAATATGCCCCCGCCAAGGGAGAAACCTGTACGGTTAAAAAACCGGATGTTGGCTACAACCAAAGATGGCATTTAGATTACAAGGAAAGATACAAGCCTGACTCTGAGATCCCCATCTATCGAACTGTTGAAGGTTGTCGGCTGGCTATCTATCGCGTCGAGTTAGATATTTACGCCACTTATGGAGAAGATCGTGGAGACTTCGGCAGCGACACGGCAGTAATTGTTGTTCGCGAGCAACTTGAAGAACACCAAAAAAGAGCTTTTGATGCTACTGGAGAAAGCGCCATAAATGGCCAGTGTCAATGGTCGTTCCGTACATCAGGGAAGACTCGCGTCCTTAGAAAACTCCTCGAATGCAAAAAAGTTGACGCTCAGGGCATGGCGACGAAAGGGCGTCCCGTTGGGGCTTACACCCTGGATCAACTACCGGGTAAAACCGTGAAACTGAAGATCAAGCTGGCTGATGAGGAAAGGCCTGCTATCGGTGATACCTGGGTCAAAGTTCCCAACGGCTGGAAACGTTGCATGGGCAAAAGCTTTGAAGACCAATATGCATTCTGTTTCGGAAACTATAAAGACTTCAGTACATTCCGCATGCCCGATGGCAAACAATGCTCCATTTACCCTGGCTGCACAGAATAAGGAAATCACTCAATGGCCACATTGGGTGAAGAATTAAAGCACCTCCAGCGGGTTTATCAGGCAACGCATTTTTGGCAAGGAGACGCCTCGTAATGACACGAACATCTAAAGGCCTGCTTTTGGGTTCCTGTGTGGCCCTGGTAGCAGGGTGTGCGATTGGTCAATCGGAAAGCTTTACCTTTACGGCTGATCTGCCGCCCAACTTCGCTTACGAGGCTGTGGCTCAATATGCCCCCGCCAAGGGAGAAAACTGTACGGTTAAAAAAACGGATGTTGGCTACAACCAAAGATGGCATTTAGATTACAAGGAAAGATACAAGCCAAACTCTGAGATCCCCATCTATCGAACTGTTGAAGGTTGTCGGCTGGCTATCTATCGCGTCGAGTTAGATATTTACGCCACTTATGGAGAAGATCGTGGAGACTTCGGCAGCGACACGGCAGTAATTGTTGTTCGCGAGCAACTTGAAGAACACCAAAAAAGAGCTTTTGATGCTGCTGGAGAAAGCGCCATAAATGGTCAATGTCAATGGCTGTTCCGTACTATTGGGCCTGATCGTTACATAACAAAACTTCTCAATTGCAAGAAGGTTGATGCTCAGGGCATGGTGACGAAAGGGCGTCCCGTTGGGGCTTACACCTTGGATCAACTGCCGGGTAAAACCGTGAAACTGAAGATCAAGCTGGCTGATGAGGAAAGACCAGCTATAGGCGATACGTGGGTCAAGGTCCCTGGTGGCTGGAAGCGTTGCATGGGCAAAAGCTTTGAAGACCAATATGCATTCTGCTTCGGAAACTATAAAGACTTCAGTACATTTCTCATGCCTGATGGCAAGCAATGCTCCATTTACCCTGGTTGTACAGAATAAGGAAATCACTCAATGACCACGTTGGATGAAGAGCTGAAACACCCGTTAAATAGCCGGATGTTTACCTGCCCTGTTCAAGGTAAATGGACCAGCTTTCAGTTAGTGGATGAGTTTGGTGAGGGGCAACCATACGCTGGACTGTCCTATAAAGTCATCGATACGGAAGGCTACACATACACAGGAAAGCTCGACGGCACGGGCACAGGAAAAGTAGACAATCACTTTGCAGGTCCAATAGCCCTAATTATCGAAGAACAGTATCAAGGGAGCAATGAGTTTTATGCTTATCTAAAGCAAAGACCCAACTACCCACTCCCAATAACTGAACTTCAAGTTCGTGCTGAGCAAACCCGTTACGCTCATAAAGATGGTTCTCGAACCCAAAGCAATCCGGCACAAGCCTGTGCAGATTCTTTCTTCCAAGTCGAAGTGCGTCATTTCGTCGAACATGTTGCTCACTTACCACCTGAGGTCGATTGTCATTACCCACTCCGTCCGGGATGGGCCAAGTTGATGCGTGAGCATGGTGAACGCGGTGTCTGTCTGCTGCCCAACAAACACAACGTACTGGAAGTTCGCCCTTTACGGGCCTTGCGCCCAATGCTCTCCACCGATTCTCAGTTCTGTGCATTGAATCTGTATCAACTCGCCATCATGGCCACCTTGAGCTACAACCCGTTTGGTCAGGAACCGGATAAGACTCCGATCAAGGAGAAGACAGTCCGTTTCCCGCAGAAACCGAGCATGGGTAACTGGTTTGGCGACGCCCTGGCCAAGTTCGATGAAATCTGGAAAGTGGACCCTGGGCAAGCCAGGGCGTACTACCCGCTTTACGAAGACATGCCGTACTCCAAACGCCTGGAGATCGCGCCGTTTGATCCTGACCTGTATCCATCGAACAGCCCGGATTTAGAAGAGGAACAAGAACATCCGGCCAAAATTCATTTTCTTGATGATCGTAACCAAATTGATAACACCGACACCCAAGCGTTTATCACGCATAACGATGAGTTGGTCCTGATTGCAGTACGCGGCACCAATGAAAAATTAGCGGATGGCCTTCGGGATGCCGACGCGCTCCAGGTCCCCTTTGTGGAAGGTGTAGGCAAGGTTCACCGAGGATTCTATGAGGCTGCTCAGAAGGTCTATGACCTCACCGCCAACTATCTCGACAAGTTCTACACCGGACAGAAACTGATCATTTGCGGCCATAGCCTGGGCGGAGCAATCACCTTGCTGCTCTCGGAAATGCTGCGTCGTCAGAAAAAATATCGTGCTGAAATCGTGCTGTACACCTACGGCTCCCCAAGAGCCGCCGACGCGACCTTCGTAAAAGGTGCTGCTGACTTGGTGCATTACCGCATGGTCAACCATAACGACCCAGTGCCAAGCGTGCCGGGGACCTGGATGAACACCAAGGCATCTGTCTATGGCACAGGTGCAGCCTTAACCTTCGTCAACGTCCCCTTGGGTCTCTCGGTGTTCGTCGCAGGTATTACTAACCTGAGCGGAGAACCCTATGAGCATCACGGGACGTTGTACCACTTCTTCACAGTAGACCTTGGTGGCAAGGAGAAATCCGCCATCCTCTGGGAGCCAGGTTGCGACACCATTACCCAGCATGCGGCCTGCACCCTGGCCATTCAACAGAACAAGGGGGTGCCTGAAAGACCGGGGTTGATTTCGCAGATTCTTGACGGGGGTAATCATTCAATGGTCGGCGGCTATATCCCTGGTTGCTGGGCGACATTGCGACGCTGGCAGGAGGCCCTGGAGCTCAAGAGTTCGCGAGTGACTGATGGAGAAGTCGAACGGGTCAAGGGGGACCTGACAAAAATCACTGACCAACTGCGCCTCAAGCGCCGCATGCTTAACGGTAACCCTGGTCCCTATGGCCGAGCCCATGAACTGGTCATCGAGGCGCTCAATCGCGAGGTCGATAAGGTGCAAATGACCCTTGATCGTCTGGAGACCCTACGCCGAGTGACGATTGACGAGAAGTATGTTTACGGCTCGGTCGCAACACAGCCTGACCTGCTGACCGAGAGCCTGCCGCGCTGGCAGGCTCACCCGGAAAACAGAGTGGCCGAACAACTGGCCATGGCTCCCACTGCGAATACAGATGATGGTCTGTTGGCTTCAATCTACGGACACACCATTGGTGCGCCACATACGCTTGATATCGACTCGATAATCTAAATAGCAGAGAGGCAGCCGGCAACGCCACTGAATGGTTGCCTGCAAGGATATCCGGCGCGAACCTCTACGGTTTGAAGAGCCCTTCAAGAACCTTCGCCACGGTCTCAACGGGCACTCCAGCGTCGTAGATGTCAAACGTAATCGTCCCCGAAGGGTGCCCCTGAGCCTGCTCAGCGCCGACCCCCGCGATAAGCCCCCGGCGGCAGTCCGGTCCATTGTTTGAACGCGCGCTGGAAGGCGCTGGGTTCCGAGTAGCCGAGGCGTTCCGCCAGCTCGGCGACACTCACCGAACCGCGGGCGAGCAGGGTGCAGGCCAGGTCGCGGCGCAATTCGTCGCGCACGCCGAGGAAGGTCACGCCCAGGGCGGCCAGGCGGCGGGCCAGGGTCTGGCGGGAAATGCCCAGGGCCTTGGCCGCCTGGATTTCCGACAGCCCGGCAAAGGGTTCGGCGGCGCACAGCAAGGCACGCAGGTGGGCTTCGAAAGTGGCCAGCGGGCCGGGGGCGATCACCGCCGGCAGCAGTTGGCGAGCGAAGCGCGCAACTTCCGCCGGCCGGCGCATCAGCGGTGCTTGCAGGTTCACGGCGGGCAGCTCCAGCCATGCGCCCGCGCCAAAGGCGGGTTGGCGCCCGAACAGAAAACGGGTTTGCGCGGTGAAGCCGGTGAGCTGTCGGGGCAGGACGATCCGCCGCAGCGGCAGGGTTTCGCCGGCGAGCCAGCTCCCGGTATGCCAGAGCGACAACAGCAGCATATGCGGCCACAGCACCGAATCGGTCTGGGCCCCGGGCCGGGGCGTCAGCCGCAGGCGGGCGATCTTGCCTTCGGTTTCCAGGCGCCAGGGCGCGGAACCATCGAACAGTTTGTAGAAGCGCGCGGCTTCGTCGAAGGCATCGGCCAGGGTCGGCAGGTGCACCAGCAGGCGCAGCAATTGCTCGAAGCTGCCCAGGGGCACCGGGCGGGTGAAAAAACCGAAGGCTTCGTCGGCGCCGAGGCCAACGCTCAGGCGGCTCAAGGCGCGGTAGTTGAGTGGCGCGACACGATAGCCGTCGCGCAGGGCTTCTATCGGCAAGTCGCAGCGCTCCAGCAGCGCCGCGCGTGCGCTGGCATCGAGGTGCAGCTGCCCCAGCATCTCGCGCACAAAACGCGCGGGAATGGTCGGGGCGACGATCCAGTGCGGGTAGGGGCGGGTCATGTCAGTTGAGACAAAGCGTCATTGGCGGCCACTCCGGCGTCCTGCAGATTGATGCGACTCACTCCCAGGAGCCAATCGATGACAACCACAACCTTGCCCGAGCGGCACGACTACATGAGCAGCGGATGCGCCAGGACCTATCGATCGACCGCCGGTACCCAGCCCGCCGTGCCCGCCGCGCAGCTCGATGAACTGATGGGCCAGCTGCAGCGCGACGGTTTCGTGGTGCTCGAACGGCTGTTCGATGACCAGCAGGTTAGCCGCATGCGCGAGGACCTGCTCGGCCGTTTTTCCCATACCGGGCGCAACTCGTTCGAGGGCGCGCGTACCCAGCGGTTGTATGCGGTGATTGCGAAAACCCGGGTCTGCGATGCGCTGGTGGAGCATCCGCTGATCCTCGGCCTGCTGGACCGGCTCCTCGCGCCCAACTACCTGCTGTCGCAGCTGCAGGCGATCAATATCCTGCCGGGCGAGTGTGCCCAGCACCTGCATTACGACGATGCCTTTTACCCCATGGCGCGCCCACGGCCGCCCTATGGCGCGGCGACGATCATGGCCCTCGACGACTTCACCGGCGACAACGGCGCCACCGTGGTGATTCCCGGCAGCCATCTCTGGGACGGGCGCCTGCCCACCGCCGCCGAACAGGCCGTCGTGCTGCCGGTGGTCATGCCCAAGGGCTCGGTGGTGTTGTTCCTCGGCACCCTCTGGCATGGCGGCGGCGCCAACACCACCGACGCGCCACGCCTGGCGCTGACGGCGCAGTACTGCGAACCCTGGGCGCGCCAGCAGGAGAACTTCATCCTGTCGACCCCGCGCCACGTCGCCCGGCAGTGCAGTGAACATATCCAGCGCATGCTGGGTTACTCGATCCACGCGCCGTTCATGGGCATGGTCAATGGCATGCACCCCAAGCGCATGCTCGAAGAGCCCCAGGAGCGCTGAGCACAAACCAGGCGGGCGGCGAGGGGGCGGCACTTATGGCGGGCGCGGCGGCCCCTCCACGATCAGTGGACCTCGCCGCTGCTGACGAGCTCAGTTGCGGTCCGCGACCTTCCTTTCTATCTCGGCGATTTTCCTGGCGATGTCCTCGGCTTCCTGCTCGTTGCCTTTCGCAGGGTCTGGCGTGTCGTCATCGAGGTCTTGGCGCTGTTCGTCCTCGTCGCGAGGATCTGCTGGCTCGGGGTGTTCTTCGCAGGAGGCCTCATGGCCGCGCTCGACGGAATGCCCATACAGGGTCGGGTCGTCCTGCCAGGGCGTCAGGCAGCCATGACGCCGGCGTGCTTCACGCGCCAGCTGCGGGGCGGTGCTATCGAGGTAGGCCAGTACTTCGCCGATGGAATTGCGCAAGCTATAGACATCGAGCCCGCGAAACTCGATGCGCTGGTCCGCGGGCAGGGTCCGGTTGTAGCGGTGCAGCCAACGGGTGAAGTCGCACACCTCGACGTTGCGCCACATCCAGCTCGGAAAGCGGCTGAATGCCTGGCTGCCACGACGGTGTGCACGATCAGGCTGGCGCAGGCTCATCCAGGCCATAAGAGGTTTGAACGCGGATTTTTCCGGTCTGTACCGCGCAGAGGACGAATACGCGGGAAAACCCGGGGCCGACGGCTGCCAGCCCACCGGGTAAATACTGGCCGTGGCCGCTCGGCCACAGCCGTCTGGGGCCAGGATATCAATGGGCCTTGGCCACGCCCTGGAGCACGGTGCTGTTGGCATCGCGATCGTGGGCCTTGACGATATTGCCCAGGGACACCACGCCCACCAGGCGTTTCTGCCGATTGACCACCGGCAGGCGCCGCAGCTGGATATCGGCCATGTTGCGGGCCACTTCGTCGACCTCCTGGTCGTCGAAGCAATAGCGGATGTCGCTGCTCATCACGCTGCTGATCGGCATATCGCAGCTTTGGCCCTTGGCCACGGCACGAATGACGATGTCACGGTCGGTGATCATGCCGACCAGCCGGTCCTCGTTGTTCACCAGGATGGCGCCGCTGTCGATGCTGGCCATCATGTTGGCGACTTCCCGCAGCGTCTGCTCGGGACGTGCGGTCTGTACGTTACGGGTCATGACTTCAGAGATCTTCATCAGGGTTCTCCTCGAAGGGCCGGGCCTTGCGGCCAGGCATGAAAGGCAAGGGCAGACGCCCTTGCGCGCAGGGTCCGGCAATGCTGTCGCTCGAATGTCGCTCGCAATGGCAGCAAGCATTAATTGGGAGTGTTGATTTTTTTAAAAAGTTGAAATTTGTTCGACGGCGCACGACGAGTGGCTAGCCGCTTATGAGCGGGCCATCGAAGAAGCGGTGGGGCAAAGGGTCGCCACACCTCTGGACGATGGCGAAGCTATTTTGGAGGACCAACTATTACCCGTCCGGGGCGTGGCTCATAAGCTGGGTTCGTTGATCAGAGGCCGATTGTTCAAGGCCTGGTCAGCGTTTCTGAACCTGGAAGAGAAGCCTACGAAATGAAAAGACTGCACAAGAAAATCGCCCTGGTCACCGGTTCGTCCAAGGGCATCGGCGCGGCCATTGCCAAGCAACTGGCCAAGGACGGCGCCACGGTGATCGTCAACTACAGCCGTGGTCGCGAGGAGGCCGACCGGGTGGTCGAAGAGATCCTGCAGGCGGGCGGTCGCGCCCATGCCGTCCAGGCGGATGTTGGCAATGCCCTGGAAGTGAAGGCGCTGTTCAAGGCCATCGTCCATGAGCACGGCCATCTCGATATCCTGGTGAACAACGCCGGCGTCTACTCCACCGCGGCCCTGGCCGAGATCGAAGAACAGGAGTTCCACCGCCAGTTCAACCTCAATGTCCTGGGCCTGATCCAGTGCACCCGCGAAGCGGTCGGCGTGTTCAACCCCGAGGGCGGCAGCATCGTCAATATCAGCTCCAGCGTCACCTCGTTCACCCCGGCCAACTCGACGGTCTACACCGCCTCCAAAGGCGCGGTGGACGCTATCACCCGGACCCTGGCCAACGAACTGGGGCCAAAGAACATCCGCGTCAACTCGGTCAACCCGGGGCTGGTGGTCACTGAGGGCGTGCATGCCAGCGGCTTCTTCGAAGACGCCTTCCGGCAGAAGATCGAAGCCATCACGCCCCTGGGACGTATCGGCAAACCCGAGGACATCGCCCCCGCGGTGGCGTTCCTCGCGTCCAGCGACGCCGGGTGGATCACCGGCGAGATCCTGGTGATCGGCGGCGGTCTGCACTAAACCTTGAAGGCAGCCTTGAAGGCGGCCTTGAAGGCGGCCTCGACCTAAGCCTCGACGGCGGCCGCCTGCTCGCGCTGGTACTGGCGTGGCGAGTGCGACATGACTCGCTTGAAGGCGGTGCTGAAGGCGCTCTCCGATTCATAGCCCAGGGAAAAGGCGATGGACGCCACCGAGTCGCCGGAGTTTCTCAGGCGATCGCCGGCCAGCAGCATGCGCCAGTGGGTCAGGTATTCCATTGGCGCGGCGCCGACTATCTGCTTGAAGCGCAGGGCGAAGGCCGAGCGCGACATGGCCGCCAGCCGCGCCAGTTCCTCGACTGTCCAGCGTCGCGCCGGGTTGGCGTGCAGGGCGCTCAGGGCGACGCTGAGGTTGCGGTCCGCCAGGCCGAAGAACCAGCCCATGCCCTCGCTGGCCAGGCTGCTAGGTTCCAGGGCCGCCAGGTGAGCCCGCAGCACCTCGACCAGCATGATGTGCGCCAGGTGCTCGTTCATCAGCGAGCGGCCGGGGCGCTGTTGTTGCAGCTCGGCGGTAAAGCGTTCCAGCGCCCAGCGCAGGATCGACGCCTGGGGCGAGTTGCCCTGCACATGCACCAGCGAGGGCAGGGCGCTGAGCAGGAACTGGGTGGGGACGCCGCTGAAATCGAAGCGCCCGCCGACCAGTTGCACATCGTCGCCGCCGTAATCGAGGGTGATTTCGTCCGGGGCCGGGGTTTGAAACAACCCTTCGGAATCCATGGCCGGCAGCCCCAGGTCGCTGGACAAGGTAAAGGGCACACCGCGGGTCATCAGGAAGCAGTCGCCTTGCTGGAGGCGTTGCGGCGTCGGCTCGCCACTGACCTTCACCCAGCAACTGCCCTTGACCACGGCCGTGAACTTGATGCCGGCCCGGCTGGGAAAGTCGAAGGCCCAGTCGCCACCCAGCTTCAAGGCCGCCGAATGGTAGTTACGGATTCTCAGCAGCGAAAGGACACCGGAAAGCGGATCCATGGGGGCACCTTTTCTGGACGATTGGCAAAATCAAACCGACTTTAGCATGCCGATAGTCCTGGAATGGGGCTGCCAGGAGGAAATCCTCGGTCCTGGGTTGTCGCTGATTATCATTGCCCGTGGCCCTCAAGGAACACGTCGCTGATCACCCCGAACACGGTGCTCTTCAGGGCATTGTCCAGTTCCACCCAGGCCAGGCCGGTGGTCGCCTGGTAGTCCCCGAGTTCCAGGGGGCGGGCGACCACGTTGGCGGGTAACGCGCGCCCGGCGTGGGCGGGCAGCAAGCCAATGCCGAGCCCGGCGGACACCAGGGCGAGCATGGTGGTGAACTCGCCCAGTTCCGCGGCGACTTCCAGTTGCGCGCCCTGGCGGTTCAGCTCTTGCATCAGTTGATCGTGAAAGCCCGGGGCGTAGCGCCTGGCCAGGATCAACACCGGCAGTCGCGCCAGCGCCGCCGGTTGCAGGGTTGCGCTCCAGGCCAACGGATGATCGTCGGGGAGCGCAACCATGAAACTCTCCCGCAGCACCTCCCGGGTCTGGATGCCGGGAATGATCGCCGGCAGGCGCATCAGGCCGAAATCCAGCTGGCCGTTTTTCAGCGCCGCGGCCTGGTCCGGCCCCGGCATGTCCTTGAGTTCCAGCTCGATGCGTGGGAAACGCTCATGCAGGGCGCGGATCAGAGCCGGCAGGAACTCCGGCAGTACCGAAGACACGAAGCCCAGGCGCACCCGGCCGATCTCCCCACGTCCCGAAGCCCTGGCCACGTCCATCGCATGGGCCGCCTGGTGCAGGGTCGCGCGGGCCTCGGGCAGGAAGATCGCTCCGACCTCGGTCAGCGCCACGGCGTGGCGGTTGCGCTCGAACAGGCGCACGCCCAATTCCTCCTCCAGTAGCTTGATCTGCATGCTCAAGGCCGGCTGGACGATAGCCAGCCGTTGCGCCGCGCGGCCGAAATGCAGTTCCTGGGCCAGGGTTACGAACGAGCGCAGGTGTTTGATTTCCATCGACCGACTCCAGGGTTGAAAACGCTTCGAGATGGTAATCACGAAGATTGATTACCAGATCAGCAATGACGATTGGACAGTGCCCGCCAGCTGCGCTGAAGTGCCCGCAAGGCCCATTCCAAAAACAGCGGCCGTCTCGCGGAGGAAAGCATGTCATTCAATCCCGGTAGTTTCCAGCTGGATGGGAGAAGGGCCCTGATCACCGGTTCAGGCAAGGGCATTGGCCTGGAACTGGCTCGGGGCCTGGGCGCCGCCGGCGCCAAGGTGGTGATCAACGATCGTAATAGGGACAAGGCACAGGCCGTTGCCCGGCAGTTGCGCGACGAGGGCATCGGCGCGGAGATCGCGGTGTTCGACGTCACCGATCGCGCCGGGCTGTTCGAGGCCATCGACACCTTCGAGACGCGGGTCGGCGCTATCGACATCCTGGTGAACAACGCCGGCATCCAGCGCCGCGCACCGCTGGAGGATTTCGCCGCCGACGACTGGCATGCCTTGATGCGGGTCAACCTGGACGGGGTGTTCCATGTGTCCCAGGCCGTGGCGCGGCACATGATCGGCCGGCGCCGCGGCAAGATCATCAACATCTGCTCGGTGCAGAGCCAGCTGGCCCGGCCGAGCATCGCCCCCTACGCGGCGTCCAAGGGCGCGGTGAAGATGCTTACCCAAGGCATGTGCGCCGAATGGGCGCGCCATGGCATCCAGGCCAACGGCCTGGCCCCGGGCTATTTCGCGACCGAAATGAACCGGGCGCTGATCGACGATCAGGCGTTTTCCCAATGGCTGTGCAAACGCACGCCGGCGGGGCGCTGGGGGCGGGTCGAGGAGCTGTGCGGCAGCGCGGTGTTCCTCGCCTCGGCGGCCTCGGACTTCATCAATGGCCAGACAATCTTTGTCGACGGAGGACTGACCAGCGTCGTTTGAGCCCAGTACCCGGACCTGAAAAACAACAACAAACAGGAGACACCCATGAGCCCTCTCGAAGAACCGGCACTGTCGCCGCATACCCGCGACCCGGCGCGACATCCGTCAACGACCGCCACGGCCTTCGCGCCCAAGCGCTGGCTGTACCTGATCCCGCTGATCTTCGTCACCTACAGCCTGGCGTATCTGGACCGGGCCAACTATGGCTTCGCCAGCGCGGCGGGCATCGAGCAGGACCTGGGCATCAGCAAGAGCACCTCATCACTGATCGGCGCCTTGTTCTTCCTTGGCTACTTTTTCTTCCAGGTGCCCGGCGCCATCTACGCGCAACGCTACAGCGTGCGCAAACTGGTGTTCTGCAGCCTGATCCTGTGGGGCTTGTGTGCGATGGCCACCGGCCTGGTGACCAATATCCCGATGCTGATGGTGATCAGGGTGTCGCTGGGCATAGTCGAGGCTGCGGTGATGCCGGCGATGCTGATCTTCATCAGCAACTGGTTCACCCGCCAGGAGCGCTCGCGGGCCAATACCTTCCTGGTGCTGGGCAATCCGATCACGGTGCTGTGGATGTCGGTGGTCTCGGGCTACCTGATTCAGGCCTGGGGCTGGCGCGAGATGTTTGTCATCGAAGGCGCGCCGGCGGTGCTGTGGGCGTTTGTCTGGTGGCGCCTGGCACGGGACAAGCCCGAGCAGGTCGACTGGCTGAGCCGGCAGGAAAAAAACCGCTTGGCCGCCACCCTTGCCGAGGAACAGCAGGGCCTCAAGGCGGTGCGCAACTATCGCCAGGCCTTCACCAGCCCGGTGGTGATCCAGCTCTGTGCCGTGCATGCCTTATGGAGCATCGGCGTCTACGGTTTCATCATGTGGCTGCCGACCATCATCAAGCAGGCGGCTGCCACGGATATCGTCACGGTCGGCTGGCTGAGCGCGGTGCCTTATGTGGCTGCCGTCGCCGCCATGCTCGTGGTGTCCTGGGCATCGGACCGCTCCGGGCGGCGCCAATCGCTGGTCTGGCCGCTGCTCGGGTTGGGCGCGCTGGCGTTCTTCTGCTCGTACTTGCTGGGGCCTTCGCACTTCTGGCTGTCGTTCGCCTTGCTGACCGTCGCCGGCGCCGCGCTCTACGCGCCCTATGGACCGTTTTTCGCGCTGATCCCGGAAGTGCTTCCGGCCAATGTGTTCGGCGGGGCGATTGGCCTGATCAACGCCTGCGGCGCGCTGGGCGCCTTCGTCGGTTCGTGGATCGTCGGCTACCTGATCGGTCTCACCGGCAATCCCGGGGCGGCCTATGTGTTCATGACCCTCGGTGTGCTGTCTTCGGCGCTGCTGATGGCGGTAGTGAAGGTCAGGCGTTGAAGGCTCGCGGTATGCGGGCGCGGGCCGCTGCTGGCCAGCGCGTCCGGGACGACTCAGCGAGCCGCAAAACGCGTGCGGCGAGCCAAGGCGAACAAGCCCAGGCCAATGACCAGGAACAGCCCCAGCGCGACGTTGCTGGCAGTGACGATGCCGCAGGCGTCCACCAACAGCCCCAAGGGCACCGGGGTGGCGTTGAACAGGTAGACGGTGGCGTAAAAATAGGCAATCAATTTGCCGTGGCTGTGCCGGGGCGCCAGCTGATTGACCAGGCGGGCATTGCCGACGAACAGCGCGCCATAGGCATAACCGCCGATCGCCAACCCCGGCAGGGCGAGGTACAGGGCCTGGCTGTAGCAGGCCAGGAGCAGGATCAGCAGCGTCAGGCATTGGCACAGCCAACCGCTGAGCAGCGCCTGGCGGGCGTCCAGGCGCTGGCAGTAGAGCTGGCTCAGGCCGGCGATCAGCAGGTAGGCGCAGATCACATAACCAAAGACCCCGCGGTCCTCCAGGCCAAACACCTGCTGCGCCACCTGCGGGCCGATCACGAACACACAGGCGGCGAACGACCAGCTGAAGAACACACTCCAGGCGCAGAGGTGAAAGGGCAGGCCGATGCCACGCAAGGCTTGCCTGAGGCTGGCCGGGCGGGTGTTTTCCGGAGTGGGCGCCGCCGCATCGCTGGCCGCCCGGGATGGCCAGAGGATCAGGGTCGCGACCGCCGACGCCAGGCCGAGCGCGGCGATCAGCCAGAAGGGCGATGCCAGGGGACGCAGTTCCAGCTGCAACGCCGCGCCGCTGACCAGCGGCCCCAGGGCCAGGCCCGAAACCATCGCCAGGGTCGCCACCAGGGCCGGCAACTTGTCGTTGTGCCCCGGGTTGAAACGCACCAGCGCCACATTCACCGCCGCGGTCATCACCCCCGAGCCGAGGCCGGCCAGCAATCGCGCCGCGCACAGCGGGCCCAGGGACGTGCCGTGGGCAAAAGCCGCGGCACCAACCAGCACCAGCAGGCTGGCGGGGACGAACAGGCGACGCAGGTCGCTGACGTTGCCGGCGATCCGCGCCATGGCCACCAGGGCGATCAGCACACCGATGCCATAGGCGCCGAAAATCAGCGTCAGGTCCAGCGCGCTCAGGTCGAACTGCTCTTTGTAGAAGGGGTAGAGCGGGGTCGGAGCACTGCTGTTCATCAGGGGCACCATCAAGGACAGCGCCAGGCAAAACAAAAAGCAGCTCGAACGCCGTCCACCGACAAGCGTGGATGCGGGCATAAGGTATCGGGTCCGTTGGGTATCGAGGGAGCGTCAGGGCGCCGGTTCAGGGCTGACAGGCAGCTGCGAATCGGCCAGCCAATGATATCGAACAGGCTGGCCGGCACCATGCGCGAAACCCCGGGGTTTATTGGCCGGCGTCCAGGGCTGGGGCTGGTGTGAGGACAGGGAGTGGCTTAACGACCGCAACGCTGGCGAATCACCTGCGCCGCTTCATCCGCGAGGATCCGGTAGAGCACCGGGGAGGGGTGGAAGCCGTCGCCGGCCATCAGGTTGGCGGCCGGCTGGAAGCGGGTCGCCAGCAATGTGCAGTGCTCCAGGCCGGCCAGCAGTTCGGCCAGCAGGCTGTTGAAGCGCCGGGCCCTGAGGCCCAGGTACCAGCGCAGCGGCTGGGGCAGGGCGGGGAACAGGTGCATCGGCGGCACGGGCAGGAAGACGATGTGCCGGGCCTCGAAGCGCTCGCTCAGGAGCTCGATCAGGCGCGAGATCCGCGCCTGCCATTCGGCTGCGGCGATGGTGCTGGTGACATCGTTGACGCCGATGGACACCAGCGCCACATCGAAGGGCTCCACCGGGCCGCCGTCCAACAGCTGGAACAATTGCTGCGAATCCAGCCCGGACTGTGCCCGCAGCTGCCATGACAGCTGGAAGTCGCCGGCCAGCCCGGCCACCAGCCGGCCGGCAATCGCCTCGTCCTGGGTGCCGGCGCCGACACCCGCCGCCGCGGAGTCGCCGAGGATCAACAGGCGCAGGGCCGGCCCGTTGGCGGCGGCATGCCCGCCTTGGCGCGGGCCCTCGGCCTCTGGCAATCTGGGGGTGACCCAGCGGGTGTAAAGGCCCTGGGCGAGTAACAGCGGCCCCAGGGCCACCTTGGCGAACACGTCAGTCATGGGCAGCTACGCTCGCGGTAAAAAGGGCGACGCCTGGGGCAGGAGCCCGGCGTCGCATCGAAGCCCGGCACCCGCGGCATTACCTCTGCCGCGGGGCACCTCAGAAGGCATATTGCACCCGAGTGTAGTAGTAACCGCCGGTGAAGCCGAAGGGCGAATAACTGCCCCAGTTATCGCCGAACGACGAGTTGCTCACCCCGATATGGTCGGGGTACTTGTCGAACAGGTTCTGCGCGCCCACCGCCACGGTCAGTTGCTTGTCGAAGGCATAGGCCACGTCCAGGTCGGTGATCCACTTGGCCGAGTATTCGCGGTCCAGGTCCGGGTTGCTCGAGCTGTTGACCTCGGTGTAAGTGCCGTAGCGGGTCAGCCGCAGGTTGACGTCGAAGTCGCGGATCGCCCAATCGGCGGAGAAGATCATCTTGCTGCTGGGCGAGGTCTTGGTGAGCAGCGCCCGCGACTGCCGTCCCAGCAGCTGGAAGTTGCTGCCCAGGGCGCTCAGTTGCGCGGGGGTGTCGCTGACGCTGAGGATTTGCGTGTGGTTGTAGTTCAGCGCCGCGGTCCATTTCACCGAGCCGTAGTGGGCCAGGTTCTGCCGGTAATTGCCCACCACATCGACCCCGGAAGTGCGGGTATTGGCGCCGTTGGTGAAGTACTGCGCGCCGGCGGTGGCGGGTACGCCGATGCTGTCGAGCAGGGCGGCGACGCCGGGGCCCTGGAAGCGTTCGCTGAGCACCAGGCGGTCGCGCAGGTTGATCACGTAGCCGTCCACGGTCAGGCTCAGGTCGTCGCTGGGGGTCAGGGCAAACCCCAGGCTGAAGTTGGTCGAGCGCTCCGGCTTCAGGGACTGCGCGCCCAGCGCCTGGGCGCCGGCCGAATCCACCGGCAGGATCACGTAGTTGTAGGACTGGTAGACGCCATTGATGGTGTCGAAGCCGGTCGAACGCGCGGTGAAGATCTGGTTGGCCAGGGACGGCGCGCGAAAACCGTTGCTGATAGTGCCGCGCAGCGCAAACACCGGGTTGAACTCATAGCGGGTGCTGAGCTTGCCGCTGCGGGTGGCGCCCACGCCTTCGTTGTAGTGCTCGTAGCGCGCGGCGACGCCGACATACCACTGCTCCACGGGGTAGAAACCCAGGTCGATGTAGCTGGCGACGCTGTTGCGGCTGATTTTCTGCTCATCCTCGGGGCTGATGCCATTGGTCACCTGGGCACCCGGATCGGGGCGTTGCCCGGCGCGCGGGTGGCCGGCGGGAAACACATAGCCGCCATCGAGATAGGAGGCTTCGGAGCCGGCGCGGGTCTCGTAGCTTTCGCGCCGGTGCTCGAAGCCGAAGGCCAGGTCCAGCGGCTTGGCCAGGCCGATCTCGTAGCTGCGCTTCAGGTCCAGGTTGCTGGTCAGCTGGTCGGCGATATAGATGCCGGAGGTGAACTTGTTCGGGGTGTTTTCCCCCAGCGACGGGTTCTGGTTGTCGTAGGTGCGCTGCTTGGCGTAGTTGCGCCCGTAGGTGCTGCTCAGGTCCCAGGCCCAGCCGCCGAAGTCCTCGCCCTTGGCGCCGAACGCCGACTGGAAGTCGGTTTCGTTGACCAGCCAGTACGGGCTGTAGCCGTTGGGATAACCATTGGGGCCGGTGGTGATGGTGTTGCGGCCGTTGGGCAGGCGGAAGTTCTGGCCGTCGTTGTTCTCCCGGGTGGCCAGGGTCGAGAACGAATACAGGGTCACGGTGTCGTTCAGCGGCAGGTCGAGGTTGTAGCCGACATCGGCCAGCTGGCTGCGGGGCAGGCCGTAGCCCTTGTAGGTGTGGTGGCTGGCGTCGGCCTCGCGTGGGTCGGGCGAGCCGTCGGCCAGCGGGTAGTAATGGCTGCTGTAGCCGTTGCTGCCGGCCTTGTTGTCGCGCTCCTGGTAACGGGTGTCGAGGGAGACATTCAGCACCCCGGCCTCGCCGAGCTGGAAGCCGTAGTTGAGCGCCTCCTGGGCGGTGCCGCGCTTGCCGTCGTAGCCCTGGCCGAGGGTGGTGTCGGAACTGCCGCCGGTGGTCTGCTTGAGGATGATATTGATCACCCCGGATATCGCGTCCGAGCCGTACTGCGCCGCCGCGCCGTCGCGCAGCACCTCGATATGGTCGATGGACGCCACCGGGATCAGGTCGAGGTCGCTGGGCGCCGCGCCGCTGTTGATGCCGTTGATGTTCAAAGTGGCGCTGGTGTGCCGGCGCTTGCCGTTGACCAGCACCAGCACATGGGAGGCGGTAAGCCCGCGCAGGGTGGCCGAACGCACCACGCCGCTGGCGTCCCAGCCGGCGCGGTCGGGCAGGTTGAAGGACGGGATGAACTTGCTCAGCGCCTCCAGCAGGCTGGGTTTGCCCACCGCCCGCAGTTGTTCGCCGGTGACCACGTCGATCGGCGTCGGGCTGGTGGTCACGGTGCGTTCGGTGGCGCCACGGTTGCCCGTGACCACCACCGTGTCGAGGGTCGGCGAGGCGCTTTCGGCGGCCCCCAGGTTGGATGAAGCCAGGCCGCAGGCAATCGACAGCGGCAGCAACAACGGGCGATAGACCGTTGCAGTACGTCGGGCAGTTGAGCGCTTGAGCATGAGAGGGGGCTCCTGAATATCGGCTAGGTCCGGGTCACTTCTTGCGCGCGGCGACGGCTTCGATTTCCACCAGGCCGCCCGGCAGTGGCAGGGCGACCACCTGCACCGCGGTGCGCGCCGGCTTGTGCGGCTGCTCGGCGCTGCCGAAGAACGGCGTATAGCCTTGCTGCAACCCGGCGAAATCCAGCTTGCCGCCCTTGGCCGGGTCGCCCACCAGGAACACCCGCAGCTGGATCACGTCCCCCAGGTCGAGGCCCTGGCTGCGCAGCACGCCCTTGAGCTTGTTGAGGATCGAGGTGGTCTGGGTCGCGGTGTCGCCGTAGGCGGCAAAGGAATCCTTCGGCGCTTGCGGGTCGTGCAGGTCGGCGAGCAGGCCGCTGACGAACAGCAGCTCGGTCTGCGCCGGCACCGCCACCGCCAGGGAAATCGGGAAGTTGGAGTTGGGCAGGGCGATGCGCTTGATCTCATCGGCGTGGCTGAGGCTGGTGAAGGCGGTGGCGGTCATGAGCAGTCCTGCGAGCAGCGTGGTGGTTTTCATCGGTCGGTCCTTCTGTCTTGGGGAAAATGGGGGGGAATCAGGCAGCCACACCCGGTTGCTGGCGTTCGGCATGGCGGCCGATCAGGCTGACGATGCGCCGCGCCGAATCGGCGGCGCTGTTCTGCCAGATGCCGACGCCGCCATGGGCCAGGGCATCGCTGGCCAGGTAGGTGCGGCCCTGGGGCTGGTTGAGGATGTGGTAGGCCTGCTCGCCGACCTCGTCGTTGACGATCCACGGGCCTTTGCTGAAGGGCACCTTGGACCAGTTGATGGCCACCGGTTTTTGCAGCTTGGCGCTGTGCCCGGGGTGCAGCAGTTCGACGGCCTGGCGCGAGGAGGCGAACTGCTCGGCCAGGGATTTGCGGCTGAAGGCCTGGGCCGCTTCGCTGGTGTTGTAGGCGGCGACGAGGATGCCCTGGGCGCTGTTCAGCCGGTCGCTGGGGTACCACAGGCCTTTGACTTCATGGTCCAGGTAGGACAGCCCGCCGAAGATGTTGAAGTCGGTTTCCCAGAAGCGCGGCGATTGCCAGGCCACCTTGTTCGCCTGGTCGCTCTGGGCGCTGAGGATCGCCTGCTTGAACGGCGTGCTGAAGTTGTTCGGCAGCTTGGCCAGCAGCGGCAGGGGCACGGTGACGATGGCGTAGTCGGCGCTCAGGGTCTGGCTCTTGCCGGTCTGGCGGTCCTTGTAGGTGATGCGGCTGCCTTGCTCGGAAGTCTGGATGTCGCTGACCTCGGCGTGAAAGCGCACCGCGTCCTTGAGCTGGTCGTAGAACGCCAGGGGGATGCGGTCCATGCCGCCCACCGGCTGGAACATGGTCGAGGAAAACTCGGGGATTTCATCGAACACCAGTGCGCCCCACAGCTTGGGATTGAGCAGGGTCTGCAACTGCAGCGGCGCGCGGGTGATGCCGGTCTGGTCGCCGGCGCCGGGCAGGCGGGTGTAGCCCGAGCGCACCGAGCCCTGGTATTTGAAGTCGGCGTTGAGGTCGCCATAGACCTTGAGGAAGTTCAGCAGCGCCTGGCGGTCGTCGGCGCTGAGGTCCTGGTCCAGGGCCTTGCGGCTGACGCTGCGCGCCAGCAGCTCGGACAGCTGGCCACGGCTGTCGTTGACCGCCTGGCGCAGCTGGAACGCCGGCTGCCGGGCGTCCGGCAAGGCCAGGGCGTTGCGGCTGCTGTTGACCAGCACTTGCAGCTCGACGCCCAGCTCGCGGCAGTAGCCGAGGAGGGTCTGGTGATGGCTGGGAATGCGCGCCGGGCCGGCGTTGAAGAATTGGCCCTCATCGAAGTCCACGGTCTGGCTGACGCCGTCGTCGAACTCCACCTTGCTGCCGCGGCGCAGGGTCCAGTTGCGTCCGCCGACCCGCTCGCGGGCCTCGAGGATGGTCACGCTGAAACCGGCCTTGCGCAGTTCATAGGCGCTGACCAGCCCGGAAATGCCGGCGCCGACCACCACCACATGCTTGCCTTTGCCGCTGCTGCCCAGTTGCAGCGGGTCGAAAGCCGCCGCCACGGCCTTGGGCGTGAGCCCCAGGGCGTCGAGGGCGCCGACGGCGGCGGAATAACCACCGACGGCAGCGATACGGGAAATCAGTTGCCTGCGGGTAAAAGCCATAAGGTACTCCTTGGCGTGTTTGCCGATGAGGGGTCAGAGGTCGTAGCGCACGGACAGCAAGAGGGTTCGCGGGTCGTTGACGGCGTAGTAGCGGGCACCACTGGACGGCACGTAGCCGACCGACTGCGGGTAGGCGCGATCGAGCAGGTTTTTCACCGCCAGGGTGGTGGTCCAGTGGCCGTCGCCGGAGATGTAGCGGGTGTTGGCGTTCCAGAAGGTCTGTTGGGGGATTTCCTGGATGTCGTCGTTCAGCGCGTTGGCGTAGGACCTGGTCTGGAACTGCGCATCGGTGCCGGCCAGCCAGGTGCCGGGCAGGCCGGCGGGAATGCTGTAGTTGAGGCCGACGCTGGTGTTCCAGCGCGGCGAGAACACCAGCTGCTTGCCGTTGGCATCGACCCCGGCGCCGCTGGCGTTCTCGAAGTCGTCGTACTGGCTTTGCAGGTAGCCGAGGTTGAAGGTCAGCTGCAAGTCGTTGGTCAGGGCGCTGAGGGTTTCCAGCTCGACCCCGTAGGTGTGGGCCTGGCCGACGTTGGTGCGCAGGCTGACGCCCAGCGCCGGGTCGTAGGCATTGGTCTGCAGGTCCTTGTAGTCGTTGTAGAACAGCGCCAGGTTGGCCCGCAGGCGACGGTCGAAGAAGTCGCCCTTGAAGCCGGTTTCCCAGGTGGTCACGTCTTCCGGGGAAAACGCCTGCTCGGCGGCGGCGCGGGTCGGCGCGCGGTTGTCGTAGCCACCGGCCTTGAAGCCCTTGGCCACGTAGGCGTACTGGTTCAGGTGCGGGGTCCAGGCGTATTCGAAGCCGAGTTTCGGGCTGGTGGACTGCCAGGACTTGCTCGAATCGGCGCTGAAATTAGTGCCGGTGATCCGTCGCTTGCTGTCGATGGCGTAGTTGTCGTACTCGAAATTCTTGTGCTCGCGGGTAAAGCGCAGCCCGGCGATCAGCGACAGCTGCGGAGTGATCCTGTAGCTGCCCTGGCCATACAGCGCGTAGCTCTCGGTGTGGGTGGTGCTGTACTGGCCCTGGCCGATCACCCGGTTGCGCGCCACCGAGTAGGTGAGGTTGTCGCGCTCGGCGTCGAACTGCTCGCGGTACAGGTACAGGCCGGTGCTGAAGCTGAAGTCGTCGTAGTCGCCGTTGAGCTGGAATTCCTGGGTGGCGTAGTCCTGCTTGTAGAGGATCAGGTTGTTCTGGATCAGCGCCGCCTGGCCCGAGTTGTCGTAGTCCACCGGCTGGTGGAAGGCCGAGTAGGCGGTCACCGACTTGAGGTTCAGGTGCTCGTCGATCGCGTAGATCGCCCGCAGCACCGAGCTGCCCTGGTCGAGGCGGTTTTTCGGATCGAGGCTGCTGTAGCTCTTGAACTTGTCGAAGCGGCCGTTGGCATCGAAGGGCGTGTAGCTGGTGGTGTCGCCGCGGTCGAAGGTGCCGGCCAGGGTCAGTTGCACATCCCAGGGCGAATCGTCCGGCTTGTAGCGCAGCTTGCCGCGGTACGACTGGATATCGACGTTGTTCACGTCCTTGCCGCGGGTGGGGTTGGAGACGGTGCCGTCGCGGCTCAGGCGGATCGCCGAAAAGCTGCCGAACAGGGCGTTGTCCACCAGCGGCCCGCTGATCAACAGGCGGCCGTTCCGGGCGTTGTAGTTGCCGGCGCCGAGTTCGAGGAAACCCCGGGTTTCCTGGGTCGGGTCGCGGGTGATCACGCGGATCGCCCCGGCGCTGCTGTTACGTCCGTACAGGGTGCCCTGGGGGCCGCGCAGCACCTCGACGCGCTCGACGTCGTTGAAATCGAGCATCGAGGAAATCGCCCGCGGGATGTACAGGTCGTCGGCGTAGACCGCCACGGCCGCTTCCTGGATCGGATCGGTCTCGCCGATGCCACGGATGCCGTAGGTCTGCGCGCTGTAGGAGATCGACTGGCGGCTGAGGCTGAGGTTCGGCACCTGCCCGGAGAGATCGCGAATGCTCTTGATTTGCTTGTCTTCCAGGGCTTTTTCATCGAACGCGGAGATCGCCAGCGGGGCCTTTTGCAGGTCCTCGGCATGGTGCTCGGCGGTGACGGTGACCACTGGCAGGGCGGCCTTGTCGGCGCCCTCTGCGGCGTGGGCCGACAACCCGGCCAGGTTCAGCGAGACGCCCGCGCTGAGCGATACGGCCAGCGTCAGGCGGTGTGCGGTGAAGTGCTGCATGGTGAACCCCAGGTGTGTAGGTTGGCGTTGTTTTTTTTCGGGCAAGGCTGCGCCGGGGCCATGCTGGGAAAGCCATGGCGGCGGGGGGCTTGGGCCGGTTTTTCAGGTTCGGGTGGCGCAATTGACCGTGGAGTGGTGTCGGCCGGAAAACGCAATTCCATGGGCC